>PLXD01000630.1 GCA_003151295.1 Chitinophagaceae bacterium
CCGGCTCCTGTTTGGAACGCTTGCGGTTTTCTTCCAGCAGGGTCTTATAGGGGAATTCCTGCTGGGGATATTTATATAGGTATTCCATATAGGAATGGGTAGGAATATTATCCAGGTAGTAATATAATTCCTTCACATCTTCCCCGTGATTTCCTTCGGTATTGCCCAAGCCAAAAAGCCGCTCTTTCAAAACAGAATCCTTTCCGTTCCATAGCGCCACGGAGAAGCAGAGATTCTGAAAGAAATCGGAGATGCCCGCCAGTCCATCCTCCCCCCAGCAATAAGTCCTCCAATGTGCATCCTCATAGGGAAAATAGTGCCAGGCGTCACCATGAGGACCATAATCTTCCCGGACTGTGCCCCATTGTCGCTCGCTTAAATAGGGTCCCCATTGTTCTAAAGGTATTTTTTTGGTGGCATTCACCGCCAATCGTTGATGTTCTGCAGTCATGTTGGTTTTTTATACGGTTTTACCGGCCTGTGTCGCTAATGTCCTTTCCATCCCTGGTAAATCACCCCTGGTCATATAATGGCATGTTGCAAGCAAAGGTCGGCCGCCCATAGGATCGCTTTCAGCCGGGTAGGTTCCGTTCCCAAATCCTGCATGAAGTTAAGACTTGCCGGTCATTTACCAGCGTCTCTCCCGGTATCCTGGAGTCAGACCGGGATACCGGCCGGGATACCAGGTAAGGTCCCAAAGGGGCTTTTTGTTACTCCCCGCGCGTTTAAATTATACAGAAACACGTATTTCATCATTTTAATTCCGATCTTTGTACGACGTTGTAGTCCTGCACGTTTTTACTCAAAAATCAACGTATACCACATGTACACACATATCTGGAACAAATACCTGCCTATTCTGAGGATCCTGCTTAAGAAATCCGCGGCTGGCGATCAGACGCTGAACCTGAACAAGATCGACTTTGAAAGAGCGGGTAGCGGANNAAATTTGTCATTGAATTCACCCGGGGTCGGGTGGCGAATGTGATCAGCGGATCCCCGCTGGCTTCCGATCTGGCTGCAGTCTTGCTGCAGGACGATGTGCTCAAGAAACTTTTCATCGATGCCGACTACCAGGTAAGCCTGAACACCAAATTCCAGGTAAGTATAAAGAATCACACAGCCCAATTGCAGACTGCTCCCGTAGAAGTAGCCGGCAATGAGGATACTGCCCAATAGAATGAACGGGACAGAAACCATTTATTTTTCCGCCGTATTGCTACCCATTCTGCCTTTATTACACAAAAAGCGGCATTTGCATGTATTTGCCGTATCTTTACTATTATAGTATTTCAACCTAATCCTGCGGACCGGCTTTTCGGGACCGATGGATTTTCTTAATTTTTCCTACATTGAATTTTAAAGAATTTGGCCTGGACGAGAGCCTGATAGAAGGCATCGAGGCCACCGGCTACGAAAACGCTACCCCGGTACAAGAGCAAGTTATACCCCTTATTTTATCCGGAAAGGATATTATCGCTTCGGCGCAGACCGGCACCGGTAAAACGGCTGCCTTTCTCCTACCCATCATACACAAGCTGATCGGTTCCAAAAGCGATGACCAGGTCAATGCCCTCGTCATAGTACCCACCCGTGAACTGGCGGTACAGATTGCACAGAACCTGGAAGGGCTTTCCTACTTTACTCCCATCAGCTCGATAGCCGTCTACGGCGGTGGGGACGGATCCAGTTTTTCTGCGGAAAAGCAGGCCCTTTCAAAGGGAGCGGATGTTGTCATCTGCACGCCCGGCAGGATGATCGCCCATTTAAACATGGGATATGTGCAACTGAAAGGGCTGCAATTCCTTGTGCTGGATGAGGCGGACAGAATGCTGGACATGGGATTTTATGATGATATCATGAAGATCGTCTCCTATCTGCCCGCAANNGACCATGCCCGTTAAGATCAGGGACCTGGCCAGGAAAATATTAAACGATCCCGCCGAAATCAATATCGCCCTTTCCAAACCTCCAGCAAGGATCGTCCAAAAGGCCTTTGTCATTTACGACAACCAGAAGATACCCCTGGTGAAAGCCCTGCTGAGCTCGACGGAGTTCAAAAGCATTCTCATCTTCTGCTCTAAGAAACACAATGTCAAACAACTGACGATGGAGCTGAAACGATCCCGCTTCAATGTGAAGGAGATCCACTCGGACCTTGAGCAACAAGACAGGGAACAGGTACTCCTGGATTTCAAGAGCAGGCGACTGCAGATACTCGTCGCAACCGATATCCTCTCCCGGGGTATCGATATAGACAATATCGATCTTGTCATTAATTACGATGTTCCCAATGACGGAGAGGATTATATTCACCGCATCGGCCGTACCGCCAGGGCTGAGACCGATGGGGTAGCCTATACCTTTATCAGCGAAAAAGAACAGAACAAGTTTGCAACAATAGAAGACCTTTTGGGCAAGCCTGTGGATAAAGCGGCCTTACCGGAAAAATTCGGACCGACTCCTGCCTATAATCCCCGTAAATCCAAACAGGGTGGGGGTGGCAGCGGAGGAGGAAGACGAGGCGGCAGCGGAGGTGGCGGTAGAAGTGCGGGTACGGGTGGAGGCAGAAGGTTTTCCAATGACAACAGAAGAAATGGGGCATAGCCCCTTGCTCATAGCGCGGCTCGGATAGCCAGCCATCCCAATAAGATAAATATACTCACGATGACCGGGGAGGGCAACTTGGTAAATTTCAGCAGGGACCCTGTTGCGAGAACGACAAAGCCGTTCAGCAACATCCCTTTCCAATCGGTCGTATAAAGATCCTTCGTCATATAAAAAGTGGCAGCAATCATGATGCCGACTACGACGGCGTTAATCCCTTCCAATGCCCGGTAAACGGCAGCATATTTCTTGAGGTTATGCCAGATCGGAAAAAAGAACAGCACCAGCAGGGCGCTGGGCAAAAATATTCCGAGGGCCCCGATCACGCATCCCAGCAGCTGCATGGAGGGACCGCTCTCTTTCATGGCAATTCCTCCCATAAAGGCAGCTACGGAGAAAACGGGCCCGGGTATAGCCCTTACCATTCCCCATCCTGTATAAAAATCATTCTTGTTGATCTTTATGATCCCGGGATTCCGTTTGATCAGCTGGGGCGATACACTTCGCGCTACGAACTGTTCATACATCATGGGGATCAATACATTCCCACCTCCAAAAACCAGGCTCCCGAAGCGATACGTATTTTCAAATAGTATTAAAGGACGGTGGGATGGCCAGTTGTTCTTGCGTGACACCTCGCTGCCCACACCCGCCAGCAGAAAAATGATCGCAAACAGCCAGATATTCGTCCATTTGATCTTTTTGGGTAATATTTCTTTTTGCGGAATACGTTTGCTGCTGAGATTCGTAACAAACCCACCCAAAACGATCAGGATCGGGAATATCCAGGGCGTCTTAAATAGTAAAAAAGTTCCGATGGCGCTTAATGCCATAATCACAGTAGTGATGGTATTGTGCACGGATATTTTAAAAGCCCGGTAAGCGGCGTAAGCCAGGAAGCCTACCGTCATGGGACCGATAAATCTGAAAAGGGCCATTATTGTCAGGGCCTTCTGGCCTGAATATTTGAGAAAAAAGGAGAAGGCACCCATTAAGAAACAAGCAGGCAGGATCCAGATAATAAGTGTCAGTACGGCTAGCACCACGCCACCCCTCTTATAGCCGATCAGGGTCAGTGTCTGCGTCGAGGAGGCGCCGGGAAGCAATTGACAAAATGCATTATAGTCCATCAATTCCTGCTCGGTCACATCCCTACGCTTGTTTACAAATGTTTTTATCATCATTCCCAAATGCCCCTGCGGCCCGCCAAAAGCGCTGATGCTGTGCAGGAAAACAGCTTTCAAAAAATCAATATGGCGTAGCAGGATTGTCAATGCTTAATTCAGTAGTGGTAAACACGATTGATGAGGCTACAATTTATAAATAGTTGAAAACATGAACAAAATGAATCGGGTATTCTGTGAATAAATCCGGCAGGGCTCTTTGAGCGGCTTTTCTTTAAAGCCTTTTCTAAAGGTCTGTAATTGACCAGATCCTGGTTGATTATCTTTATTCTTTTTATATTTATTGAATGGATATAGAATCCCTTCGCGACTATTGCCTGGGAAAGGTGCAGAGCCAGGAAGGTTTTCCTTTTGGAGAGAATACGCTGGTATTTACCGTAAAGGGTAAAATGTTCCTGTTGGTATCTCTCGACAGGCTTGTCCTTCAGTTTAATGTCAAATGCGATTCGGAGAAGGCGGTTGAGCTTAGGGAACAATATGCCTCTATACTGCCCGGGTACCACATGAATAAGAAAATGTGGAATACTGTGGTCGTCGATGGAAGCATTCCTTTGAAACTGATTAAAGAGATGATCGATGATTCCTACGGACTGGTTGTCCGTTCCCTTCCCAGGAAAGAGCAACAGGGTTTACTTTAAGAATAGAATCGGGAGAGTCGTTTTTTCGGATCAGGCGATCCGGCGGCTTGGTATTCTCTCATCAGCGATAATATCCATTTCGTTCGATTTCTTCCCGGACAGCTTCGGGCACGAGATAACGTATTGATTTTCCGTCTTTTATGTTCTTTCTTATCTGCGTAGCCGAAATCGGCAGGAGAGGGGCGTCCCAGACTCGCACAACGGAGCCGGGAAACTCCGGCAATTGATCATGGCCACTTCGTTTGTATACATAGACCGGGTAGTTCTGTAGAATAGAGGTGTAATTCTTCCATTTGGGGAGGTTCTGAAAACTATCGCTACCCATGATGATCACGAAATGGTTAGAGGGGTATTTTTCACTGAGATAAGCCAGCGTGTCTGCAGTGTACGAGGGTTTCGGCAGCTTGAACTCAATATCCGAAGCTTTCAGGTCATTATCCCCTTCGATAGCGGCTTTGACGAGATAGAGCCGGTGATATTCATTAAGAAGGGTAATGGAGGGCTTTAATGGGTTCTGAGGGGAGACGACGAACCACACCTGGTCCAGATCACTGTTCTGAAGGATATAATTGGCTATGATCAGGTGGCCATGATGAATGGGGTTAAAAGAACCGAAATAGAGCCCTATTTTCATTTGAACTTGATGTGTTTTATCTCGGATAACAATGTCTTTTCATTTGTCTCGATGATCCCGGACAATGCCGGGATTCAATTGCCAAATGCAGTTCGCCATAAGCTCGGGTCACTATCGATGATTTGATTTTACGGGCAGATTCTCTTCCTCTATAAAAATTTTGTCCGCTTCATCGAGGCGAAGGCTCAGACTATAGCCTGCAATCGATACAGAAATAGGGTCTCCTAAAGGTGCTACTTGCTCAACCCGTATCAATTCTCCCGGAACACAGCCCATCTCCATTAGCTTTAGGAACAGGTCATTTTTCTCAAAAGAATGGATACGTGCTATCGATCCTGGTTCTAACTCTGATAATCTCTTCATTTTATTTATTTGGCGTCTTATGGCCTCGCGGAAACCTAAACAAAATTAGCTTTGTGCTGTCAATAACACTTACGATTTTCGGAAATGCCAGAACAATTCAAAATGTCAAATATTCGCTTCCATTTCCCGCTGGGCGGTTTTTCTCTCCCGGAAAGATCTTCATTAAAATCCTTTATTAAAGAGATATTCAAAAAGGAGAAAAAGAAACTGGATGATTTACAGTATATATTCTGTTCGGATAACTATTTACTGCGTATAAACCAGCAACATCTACATCACGATTTTTATACAGATATTATCACTTTTGGCTTGTCAGAGAGCGGGCAAGCTGTAAACGCTGAAATCTATATAAGTGTTGAGCGTGTAAAGGATAATTCCAAGAATTTTAACGCTTCTTTCAAAAGGGAGCTGCATAGGGTAATGTTTCATGGAGTTCTTCATCTTTGCGGTTATAAAGACAAGAGCAAGAAAGAAAAACAGCTGATACGGGAGAAAGAGGATATGTATCTTACCCTCTATTTTGGAAAATAGTGTTCCACGTGGAAACAAAGGACTCTTCCATTACCAGGCCTAACCCCAGTCTCGAGTTTATATTGGATTCGTGTTTTTCTTTGCTGTCAGTTTATGTTTTACAGTTCGATTATTAAATAATAAAACGAAGAGCCGGCTACGGACTCTCCGCCCTAAAACCTTCCTCGATCCATCCATCGTTTTCGGTCTTTCGTCAAATCCTTTCTATCAAAAAAATCATTCTCCCCCAAGCCTTTGGTTTCACGTGGAACACAGAGATCAAATAAATCAATCCTTTCCCCATCAACACTGTAATTTTGCATCACTATGTTTCCAGAATATGATATAATCGTTGTGGGTGCCGGCCACGCAGGTTGCGAAGCTGCTGCAGCGGCAGCCAATCTTGGATCCCGTGTCCTATTAATAACGATGAATATGCAAACTATTGCACAAATGAGCTGCAATCCAGCAATGGGAGGCATCGCCAAAGGGCAAATAGTACGCGAAATAGATGCTATGGGAGGTTACTCCGGAATAGTAACTGATAAAAGCATGATTCAATTCAGGATGTTAAACCGTTCTAAGGGCCCTGCCATGTGGAGCCCCCGGGCACAAAATGACAGAATGCTATTTGCAGCTACCTGGAGAGAACTCTTGGAAAAAACACCCAATGTAGATTTCTACCAGGATATGGTAAGCTCTATCCTGATAAATAACAATAAAGCCTGCGGGGTCGTCACAGGCCTGGGACATCATATAAAAGCCAAGGCCGTCGTCATCACCAGCGGAACTTTTCTCAACGGTGTCATTCATATCGGAGAGAAAAAATTTGGAGGCGGACGCGTTGCAGAAAAGGCCTCCACTGGCATCACCGAACAATTAGTAAGCCTGGGCTTTGAAAGTGATCGGCTTAAGACCGGTACTCCCCCCCGCGTCGACGGACGAAGCCTGGATTATACCAAAATGGAAGAGCAAAAAGGAGACGAGCAAATAGTAGGCTTCTCCTTCCTTAATATAGACAAACCCAAATTACAACGCAGCTGCTGGATCACGTATACCAACCAGACCGTACACGATATACTCAAAACCGGCTTCGACCGTAGTCCCATGTATACCGGCCGTATAGAAGGGGTAGGTCCCCGATATTGTCCCAGCATAGAAGACAAGATCAATCGTTTTGCAGAAAGGGACAGGCACCAGCTATTTATAGAGCCCGAAGGCTGGAATACGGTAGAAATTTACGTCAATGGATTCTCTACTTCCCTTCCGGAAGAAGTACAGGCAGAAGCAATGCACCAGATACCAGGATTTGAAAATGTTAAAATATTCCGGCCCGGTTATGCCATAGAATACGACTACTTCCCGCCCACTCAGTTAAAGTACTCCCTCGAAACAAAACTCATCGGAGGCCTCTTTTTTGCCGGTCAGATCAATGGAACGACCGGTTATGAAGAAGCAGCCTGCCAGGGATTGATGGCCGGTATAAATGCTCATCAAAAAATAAATGAACGCGAAGCCCTGATATTAAAGCGAAGTGAAGCCTATATCGGAGTGCTCATAGACGATCTCATTAGTAAAGGGACGGAAGAACCTTATCGTATGTTCACCTCCCGAGCCGAATTCCGGACCCTACTCAGGCAGGACAACGCCGACTTGCGCCTTACCGAACTCAGTCATAAGCTCGGTCTCGCATCGGATGAAAGAATGGAGAACGTTCTTCAAAAAAAGAAAGGTGCAGAAAAAATCAGGAAAATACTTTCCACTTTTACAGTCGATCCTGAAACAACCGAAGACTATTTTATCGCCAGGAATACAGCGCCCCTGACACAAAAGCAAAAAGCCTCACAAATCCTTTTGAGACCCTCAATCGACCTATTCTCCATGAAAAATTACATTCCCGGTCTCGGAGAGCAACTCGAAGAATTTTCAACAGAAACGATCGAACAGGCAGAAATACAGGTGAAATATGACGCCTATATCGAAAAAGAAAAAGACCTCGTAAAACGCATGTCGCAACTGGAAGACCTCATGATTCCCGAAAACTTCAACTATGACCGGATTTCCTCCATTTCCAATGAAGCCTTGCAAAAGTTCAAAAAAATAAAACCAGGAACCCTTGGACAGGCCAGCCGGATAAGCGGAGTCAATCCCAGCGACGTGCAAATTCTCATGGTATATATGGGACGATGAACTAATATATTTAGTAATATAAAAACTAAATATATTAGTTTACAGCCCCGCCTTGGCACTGATATCCAGCATCCTTTCAATGGGTTTTCTTGCAGCTTCCCGCAACCCCTCATCCATGATCAGCTCAGGAGTCTCATACTCCATGCACAAATAAAGCTTTTCAAGGGTATTTAGCTTCATATGCGGACAATCATTACAGGCGCATGAATTATTCGGAGGCGCCGGAATGAATATTTTTTCGGGCGAGGCTTTTTGCATCTGGTAAATAATTCCTGATTCTGTGGCAACAATAAATTCTTTTTCTTGGTTTTTAATTGTGTAATTTAATAATCCTGTTGTTGATCCGATATAATCTGCAATTTGTAAAACAGATTCTTCACATTCCGGATGCGCAATAAATTTTGCTTTCGGATGCTGTTCTTTTAATTGCATTATTTTTTTCAGAGAAAATATTTCGTGTACCATACACGATCCATCCCACAGAACCATTTTTCGTCCAGTTTGTTTTTCAATATATCTTCCTAAATTTTTATCCGGTGCGAAAATTATTTTTTGTTCTTTCGGCAATGTCTCAACTATTTTCTGTGCATTCGAAGAAGTACAAACTATATCTGATAATGCTTTTATTTCTGCCGAACAATTTACATAGGTAATTACAATGTGATTAGGATATTTTTTTTTAAACTCGGAGAATTTATCGGCCGGACAAGCATCCGCCAAAGAACATCCCGCATTCAGATCGGGGAGTAAAACTTTTTTTTGTGGTGATAATATTTTTGCTGTTTCGGCCATAAAATGCACCCCTGCAAAAACAATAATATCTGCTTTTGTTTTTGCTGCCTGTTGAGATAAACCCAAACTGTCTCCGATAAAATCAGCAGCATCCTGAATATCTGGTTCCTGGTAGTAGTGGGCGAGAATAATTGCATTTTTTTCTTTTTTCAGTTTTTTAATTTCCGAAAACAAATCTATGGAAGTATCGGTAAACATCGTTTTGAACTTATTAAACAGGTATTATTGTATTAATGTTTTATTTATATAATATTTAATAATACTATAATACTGTTAGTTTGGTTTGTAAGTTAACTCCTAAAAGCTTGACACAAGCACTTATGAAAAGTGGATTAACATATAATAAACAGTATTTTAATTGTAAATTATTGATTATTAATAGAATATAACTATACAAACATTGTGTTAGTATCTCTATCGGTTGAAAAGATTGCATCATATTTTCTTAAAAGCATAGTTCACAAAGTGTTGTGAATTCTTTAATACTTCGCGCTAACTTTTGTAATTCAGATTTTAACGGTTGATAAATATTATGATCATAAG
>PLXD01000040.1 GCA_003151295.1 Chitinophagaceae bacterium
CGGTGCATTGGGCGACATGGCCTGCCACATGAGGGATCCGGTATTCCGGTTATTACCCATCGATTTCCCCACAACGGTGGAATGTAGCCTGCCTTCATCCTGGACCGACGATGGGAAAGAGGCGAAATACCCGGACGGTTTTCCGGCAGCTTCCATCATTCATTTAAATTATCCCCGGAAAGACGGAAAAGGAGATATCAAGGTCACCTGGATGGATGGAGGGCTGTTGCCTATGCTGCCGGATGAACTACTTCCCGGAGAGCCTTTTGGCGGCAATGACGGCGGCGCCCTGTTTGAAGGTTCAAAGGGAAAAATGCTGGTAGATTGTTATGGCGAGAATCCCAGGTTATTACCATCGAAACTCATGATGGATACGGAAATGCCAAAGCCCATACTGCCACGTGTTCCGGANNGAAACAGACCACGAGCTCCCCGTTTGAATATGCCGGACCTTTTGCCGAAAGTATTTTGATCGGGAACCTGGCCATACGCAGCTGGAACCTGGAGAATAAAGACTCGAAGACCAGGCATGACCGGTATTTGGGGAGGAAGAAATTATTATGGGATGCCAAAGAAATGCGGATCACAAATTTCGAGGAAGCCAATCAGTTTGTGAAAAGAGAGTACCGTCCCGGATGGAACGTGGCTTTGTAGGGAGTATGACTTCAATGGGGTTAACAATCCTGCAACCATAGCTTAACATATCATAAACCAATACAGTGACTTATTCATTAATTTGTTTGTTAATGAATAAGTCATTTTTTTTTAGGACGTTGGCGATACTTATTTTGATCCATTAAATTGTTCGAATGAAAAATTTTATATCCCTATGCTTCTTAGCATTGTTGTCAATTTCCGTTATCGCGCAACAAAACGAGCTGAATATTCTTCACATCACCTCCTCACATACTTCTTTTCCGGATACCGGTCGGGCAAATGGTCATCTATACAATAATATTTCATATGATGCGTCCGCACATTATACCGATAGCTCTATTTTGATAATCGTACCCCAAAATATAGATGTAAAGAAAAAGGTCGATTTGGTATTTTGGTTTCATGGCTGGAATAACAATATCGACAGTGCTCTCATCCGCTATCAACTTGCTTCTCAGTTCGCAGCATCACGGCTGAATGCCGTATTGGTTTTGGCAGAAACCGCAAAAAATTCGCCGGACAGCTATGGAGGGAAATTAGAAAACCCGGGAGTTTTTAAGGAATTGGTAGCGGATGTTCTGAAAAAATTGAAAGCGGGGAAAATTTGTAAAAAATGCGAGCCGGGAAATATCCTTTTAGCAGGACACAGCGGGGCCTACAGGGTCATGGCATATATTTTACAAAATGGGGATTTGCCGGTCCGGGAAACTATTTTGTTTGATGCCTTGTATGCCGATACCGATAAATTCATGAACTGGATCAAAGCAGATTCAAATCATCGTTTTCTGGACATTTATACCGACCATGGCGGAACAGATGCCGAAACAAGAAACATGATGAATTTATTGGCTATAGAAAACATTTCGTATGATTCCCTTGAGGAAGCCTCTTTGACACCCCGGATAATAAAAGGCAACAGGCTCATTTTCATTCACAGTCTGCATCTGCACAACGACATTATTAATAACCCTGATAATTTCCTTTTGTTCCTGGAAAACAACCCAGATTTTTTTACCTTCTGTTTCATCAAGTAATCTAAGTCCTGTTTCCACATACAAAATGCCCATCTTGACCTGTTGGCGGCAAATGACATATTCTCACGGTATAGCATTTGATTCATTCATCATTAAAAACAACCTATGGTTAAATTAGCATTACTGGCAAGGCTGGAAGCCAAACCAGACAAGGAACAGGAAGTGGCTGATTCGAGAAAGATCAACTTCTTTTGTTAAACCTCTCACATCCCGAAAAAATTCGGGATTCAACATTTAAGAAGATTTTCCTCTATTCCAGGTCACTTATTGTACAACTTTGTAGAAGTTATTCCCCAACACGGCATACCAAGACTAGTAATATGGGATCGGACGCATTCCAGGGGGATATCAGTCACCGAGGTCGCAAGAGGGGGCCAAGAGGTAGCGGTCATCGCCCCCGATCAGGATCGCGCAGATGCGGTGGTAGCCGACAGCCAGATAGTGGCTTTATGGTCGGGGATGTTTGTTTAAGAATTCCAATGGCATTATATTTGCTGAACTAGACAATAAAAATAATGAGAAAAATAAAGATCATCGGCTTAGTGGTAATAGTATTATGCCTCGGAATTTCTACTGTCTCTTATGCACAACACAGACAAGGGTACAGTAATGGACCGACGACGCCTGTAAAATTGGGAAGCGTGGTATTCAATGCGGGAATCGGGGTTGGAAGCGGGTATGAAGGCGATTATTATAATTCAGCTTTTGGATTAAAAGCGGCTATAGAATGGGGATTATGGCAGGCAGGCCCTGGAGTTGTCACGCTGGGAGGGGAAGTCGGCGGATCATTTTCTAACGGCGGTTATTATAAGAATTACAAGTCAAATACGATCGTTTTTGCAGCCAGGGCCGCATGGCACTATGGTTGGTTGGTGCCTGGTCTGGATACTTATGGCGGGGTTTCCGGAGGATTAGGCTTCCATCATTATGAGTACGATAATCCCGATGCCTATTCTCATAACTCAGTGATCCCCGTGCCTGGGATCTTTGTAGGAGCTTCCTACTTTGTAACTCCTACATTTGGCTTTAACGCCGAAGCCGGTCATGATATTACAGACATCCAGATTGGCGTAGTTTTAAAAATAGACTAGTGTCTAGTCAATATAATATT
>PLXD01000215.1 GCA_003151295.1 Chitinophagaceae bacterium
ATAGACGATCCGAAAGATCCGGTCCGCCTTCTCATTGTATCGATCATAACTAAACTCGTCCATCACGAATAAAGCGATCAGCAGGCAAATCGCGAGACCCATGGCCAGGCCAAAAATATTGATGATCGAAAAAACACCGCCTTTCCGGATATTTCGAAAAGCGGATTTGAAGAGGTTCCTGAACATGATTATTAATTTTTTCACTCAATCTCCCGAAGATGCAAAAGAGNNTCATTTATTTCCTCGTAAACCGATCATTCTCCCCTTTTTAGAATAATTTCTCCGGAATATTAAAATATCGGCCCTCCCCATCCGTCTACCTATATAGTCATGCGTAATATGGAGGACTTATTGACGATATCACCACTTATGAACCAGGCATCCGGTAATAATATCAGCTCGGTGATCAGCCGATTTGGCAAAAGACTGCAAAGCTTCATCCGCCGGCGGGTGAACAGCGAAGCCGATGCCGAAGATGTGCTGCAAGATGTCTGGTACCAACTCACGGCGGCTGTTGACACGCAACCCCTCGAGCAGGTGAGTAGCTGGCTGTTTACCGTCGCACGCAATAAGATCACGGATCGCTACCGTAAAAAGAAGTCCTCTTCATTGGAAGATTTACTAGCTCCCGATGATGAACAGGCCGGCGCTGCCTTTCGGGATATCCTGCTCGACGACAGCAACAATCCCGAGACGGAATTTCTGCACACCCTCTTCTGGAAAACCCTGCAGGAAGCCCTCCAGGAGCTGCCGGAAGAACAACGCAGTGTGTTTATATGGAATGAACTGGAAGACATTCCCTTTAAAGAGATCGCCGAAAAAAGCGGGACGCCCGTCAATACCCTGATTTCCAGGAAACGCTATGCCGTATTACATCTGCGGGAACGCCTGCAGACCCTATATGATGAGATCGTCAATGAGTAAAAAATCGCACACATTCAAATTGCCTGGTCATTTAAAAATTTAATCATTCAAATACTTAAATCATGAAACGTTTTAGCTTTCGCAAAATAGCCGGCATCACCCTGTTAGTCATTGCCGGTGTATTCCTCTTCGGTAATATCGTCATGCTCTTATGGAATGCCCTCATGCCGGTTATCTTCCATCTTCCTCTGATCACCTTCTGGCAGGGCCTGGGATTGCTCCTGCTATCCAAAATACTGTTCGGTGGATTCCGCGGTGGCCGCGGCCCCGGCCAGCACTGGAAAAGGAATATGCAGGAGAAATGGATGAATATGAGCCCGGAAGAAAGGGAAAAATTCCAACAGGATTGGCGTGGCCGCTGCAAAAACCGCTCCTTCGGAGAAAATAAATAATTTACCATGCAGGCGACAATCCCCTATCAGCCTGATAATTATCCTTTAACATATACTTTAACACCGCCCGATTAAATTATTCGTCCCTCTATCCATCCTATATACCAGGCTGAAAAGCCGAACAAATCCGAAAACTTAAAAATCTACAATTATGAACACCCAGATTTACAAACACACCGAAAAAAACAAAAGTATACTCACCAGGAGCTTACTGATCGCTTCCCTGTTTATCGCAGGGATCCTGGTAGCCAATACCAGTTATTCCCAGGTATATGTACACGCACGGCTCGGTTTCGGCATACCTGTCCCCAGGGTCTATGTCGCCCCTCCGCCCGTTGTTTATGATGGAGATCCCTACGCCGAACCCGCTCCCTACTATGATGGCTATGGCCCCGGCCCGGTAGCCGTTGGATATGACGGGTATGGCGGATACGGTGGCCGCGGTTACTACGGTCACCCGGTCTACCGCGGTGGGTATGCCAGAGGCGGCTATTATGGTGGCGGCTATGCCAGGGGCAGGGGCGGTTATGCCGGAAGAGGATATGGCGGAGGCGGTAGAGAAGGACATGGCAGAGAAGGATACGCCAGGGGCGATTATTCCAGAGGGGGAAACACAAGAGGGGGGAACGCCAGAGGCGGTTATTCCAGAGGCGGAGGCGGATCCCATAGACGTTAAGGATACAATAACTTTATCTTTATATGGAATCAAGGCGGCCCCACAAAGAGGCCGCCTTGATTTTTTAATCATCACTCCACCTATTCATCACTCCTATCCATTCATCCTCATTTAATTTTACTTTCCTGAAAGCTTTTTGTACTATTGTTCTCCATCATTTAGCATTGATCCCCCATGAATACATTAGGAATTATAAGCTTACTCCTTATCGCCGGCAATATTATTTTCTCGTATAAGGGGTTTACCAATCCGGTCTTCTTCGATGCCTATTCTTTCCAGGTCGAAAAAGTGCTGGTTTACAAGGAATATAAGCGGCTGGTCAGTTCAGGCTTCCTGCATACAAGCTGGCTGCACCTGCTCTTTAACATGTTCTCCCTCTATGCATTCAGCGGAAGCCTGGAAGCTTATCTCGGGGGTTTCCCTTTCCTGTTCATCTATATGGCCGGCCTGATAGGAGGCAACCTGTTTGCGTTGTATGTCAACAGGCACCATGGCGATTACAGCGCAGTGGGAGCTTCCGGGGCCGTCTGCGGAATCATATTTTCATCGATCGCATTGTTCCCGGGAATGTCTGTAGGATTATTCGGACTGCCTTTATCGATACCTAGCTGGCTCTATGGACTGGTCTTCATCGTGTTTACCATCTATGGGATAAGGTCCGGAACCGGCAATATCGGCCATGAAGCGCACCTGGGCGGCGCACTGGCCGGCATGGCAATCGCCATCCTTATGGAGCCTTCCAGCCTGCTCGACAATTACCTGCCCATCCTGGCAATCACCATTCCTTCGATCATTTTTATCTATTTCCTGGTAGCGCACCCCGGCAGCCTGGCTCTTCCCCATCGCGATCGTAAACGACAAGCTAAGATCCTTTCCATCGATCAACGATATAACGTGAGTAAAAAAGAAAAAAAAAAAGAGATAGACACCATCCTGGAAAAGATCCACCAAAAGGGCGCCGATAGCCTCACACAAACGGAGAGGGATAAACTGGAAGCTTACTCCAGGTCAAAATAGAAGAGATTCATTAATCCTACTTCATAGAAACAGATGACTGGTTCGCCACTGCGGTTGTGGTTTCGGCCGTTGCCTGTTTCGACAATTCAGTGGACCGGTGATAGGGACAATTCTGATATACCAACTGGGTATAGACTCCCATTAATTTATTGTCCGGCTCATCGAGAATACTCAGGCTGCCCGTAAACAGGTCCACAATATACCGCACTTCTTTGGACCAGTCATTCGTTCCATTATGATAGCGGATCGGCGAACCGGAATGGGCCGGGTCCGTGTTGCCATTGGCCAGGGAAGAGAAGCCCTTCCCATTGGCAACGAACAGTTTCCCGCCGGACAGTTTTACCGAAACAGGAAACCATCCTACCGGAACAAAACCTTTGCATAGCCCCGATCCGGGATGACTGACATCCCATACCAACAGGCAATTGTTGTCCGCATTGGCTATATACAAGGTCTTTTCGTCTGCACCCAGGGCCAGGGCGTTGGCGGCAAAACCGCTGGGAACGCCGGAAAACAAAGCCGTATTAAGCGTCTGAATTACTTTTTGCTGTCCGGCATCAACAACGGATACCGCATGATCTTCGTTACTGGCCACGAAAAGATAACGGTCGTCCCGGGTCAGGCACAGATCGTTCGGATCGTTGCCGACCGCGACCGTTCCGGCAAAACGGGCCGTCTTCGTATCGAACAAGTACAGCTTGTCGCTACCCCGGCAGAGAATATAAAGCCATTCCTTATTACCGGAAAGAAGACAGCTAACCCCTTCCCCGGCCAGGTCAAAACGCTGAACAAAGGTTTTCTGGGCGAGGTCGACCACGTACAGGGAATGATCTTGCCGGGTGACCACATACAGCAACTGCCTTTTATCATCGATATCCAGTCCTGCAGGAACGATCCGGCCCTGCCATTTTTTATCGGGAACAATACTGTCTGACAATATCAGTTTGCTACGAACGATCTCATATTTCAAAATAGAATTCGCATTTCCCCCTGAGGTATAAAGGAACCTCTCGTCTGTGCTGAACTTCAGTCCCACGCAGGATGCAGGGATCCCGGTAGCATCCAGGACCCTTTCTTTTTCTGCGTCGATAAGCTGCAGGGCTCCGGCGTTCTGTCCATTATTGGTAACGGCCAGGTATTTCCCCGTAGAAGAAACGGCCATGTTCCGGGGCAGTTCTCTCAATGCCAGGTTATGTCCCGCAGGGGTTAAGGCCCAGCCATGAGGGAGAACCACTCTATTTTTTTTCAGCTTGTTAAATACTGTCTGCTGCGCCCGGGCGCCCACGACCATATTTACCAATATCAGACCAAGGATCCATTTGTTCATGTAAACGAGATATGCAGTAAAAATGCAAATTTACCGCCAACCCGGCGAGTGACCTTTGAAAAACGAAATATTAATAAGAAAATAACGCGGAAAACGCGAATTAACGCGGAAAAAGCTCCTCAGCTTTCCCAATGGAATCCGGCTTACCGACATCGATCAGCCGGGAGCCCGTATGGTCGAACCCCCTGATCGTTTCGGAAGCTGCCAGCTCCAGGTAGACGTCGACAATGGAAAACCTGCCTGTTCTGTCCATTATTGTAAATATATGAGGATCAATGATATGTATACCACTAAAGGCCTTTGGTCGCCTACCGGGGGTCTGTCGGGCGATCCTTTCCTGCCCTGTTTTTACATTGTGCCAGCCGCATAACCGGTTCTGCTCATCGAATAAAAAATACCGGGACGTCTCCCTGT
>PLXD01000581.1 GCA_003151295.1 Chitinophagaceae bacterium
AAATGAACTCCTCAGCGAATCCGCGGGTCGCGAACTCGTTTTCTCCCGCCTTATCGATGCACCGAGAGAACAGCCATTGAAGGCACCAACCAAACGCTTAATCGTTTGGAACAGCATTTGTCTGCAATGAATAAAACCGTCAATTAATCAAAATATAAAATCATGGCAACCGTAAAAGAAACGATCAGGGAGTCCGCAAATCGGGAGATCCTCATCACACGCATCATAGATGCACCACGTGAACTCGTGTTTAAGGCATGGATCGATCCAAAGCATATGGCGCATTGGTGGGGTCCCAAAGATTTTACGAACCCCGTCTGTGAACTGGACCCTCGCCCGGGAGGCGCCATCCTCATTCATATGCGCGGACCTGATGGCGTCCTCTATCCCACCCGGGGCCTCTTCCACGAAATTGTCGAACCCGAGCGGCTCGTGCTCACCACCAGCGCTTTCGAGGATAAAGAAGGCAGGGACCAGTTGGAAGTCCTCAACACCGTCACGTTCGCCGAACACAACGGCAAGACAAAACTGACCTTGCATGCCGTCATCGTCAGGAGTACACCTGAGATACAAGCATCGATCGACGGAATGGACCAGGGTTGGAACCAAAGCCTGGATCGTCTCACCCTATACGCAGAAAAAGCCTGAAGCAATTAAAATTCCAGAAACAATTAACACCAATAACGTTAACCAAGTCAATCCGCCGTTGGCGGATTGACTGCAAAAAAATATAGTATGATTCAACACAAAAAAACAAATATCCTCTACTGGGTTTTTACAGGCTTGCTGGCGGCATTCATGCTCATCTCGTCTATCAGCAATATAATGGTTGTTCCCGATGCCGTTGTTATCGTTTCCAAACATTTAGGGTATCCCGTCTATTTCATTCCCTTTATAGGAGTGGCTAAATTATTAGGCGTGATAGCGATACTTGTGCCGGGCTTTCCAAGGATCAGGGAATGGGCCTATGCCGGTTTCGTCTTTGATCTGACAGCCGCCATCTATTCAAGCATATCCGTGGGCGACCCTGCAAGTGCCTGGCTACCTATGTTTATCGGGGTGATCCTGATCGCCTNNAAGCTAAAAGCGAGTTCCTGACCGATGAATACCAACTCCTTATTTTAAATAAGCGCGGAGCATCCAGGCCCATTTCTCATGCTCTTTCAGCAGCCCTGTAAGAAAATCTGCCGTGCCGGCGTCCTTATGGTCGTCGCCCGTAACGTCTATGCTTTTGCGAATGGAGCGAATAAGGGTCTCATGATCGTCCAGCAGGTTCTTTATCTGCTTTTGCTGGTCGTTGGTATATTCTTCTTCCTCCAGGCTGGCAAGCTTCAGGTAATCCTTCAGGCGTCCTTCCGCATAATGGCCGATCTTACGAACACGTTCCGCCACATCATCGATCGCATCTGCCAGTTCCGTATACTGTGCTTCATAGAACTTATGCATTTCCATGAAATTGCTCGACTCGATATTCCAATGGTAATTGCGAGTCTTTATGAATAAAACATGTTCATCCGCCAATAGCTGGTTGAGAATGACTGCGACCGCCTGTGAATTCTTTTCGCTGATACCAATATCTGATTTCATTTTGAAGGAGTTTTTGTTTTATTTGAAAGAGTCATTTCCTTTAAAGAAGCAAAGTTCACCATAATCAAATTCTTAACCAAGTGATTTTTATGATGATTTTACACAAATTTTCTGCTTTTGCTGTCAATCGGGAGATCATTGATCGAGGAAAATCGCCTTTTCATGAATCCGTTGACATCGAATTCCCACATTTCATTGCCATAAGACCGGAACCAATTTCCATCCTTATCATGCCATTCATATTCAAAACGGACGCTTATACGGTTATCCGTAAAGGCCCAAAGCTCTTTTTTCAGTCGATAGTCAATTTCCTTTTCCCATTTTTTTGTCAGGAATTCAATTACTTCCTGCCGACCATTGATAAACCGGTCCCGATTTCTCCATTCTGTGTCGGGAGTATACGCCAACGCAACCCTTTCAGGATTTTTGCTATTCCAGGCATCTTCTGCAAGCTGCACTTTTTGTAAGGCTGTTTCCCAGGTAAAGGGTGGTAAAGGCAGTTTTTGTTCCATGTTCAACGATTAAAAGCGTGATGTATAACAAATTACTATTTAGCTTGGTTCACAAGGCGGTTGACGATCTTTTTGGCTTCAACGACCGGCCATTGTTGCCGGAACAGCTTGCTTTCCATGATGGCAGATTCAAATAGAAGGTAGATATGGTCTTTAGCGGCAACAAGATCATACGGGATCAACTCTCCCAGATATCTCCTCAGATCCTTTTTATGGCTTTGGATGATAGCCAGTATTTCCCGATCCTTTCCGGTGATCTCGGAAAGGATGTTCAAAAAAGCGCATCCGCTGTAATCCTCTTTTTCATTCCCATACAGACCGATCTGTCTATTTTTGCAATGCATGCAAAATCAGCCGTTCCGCTCACGAAATCGCATGTTTTTTTTATTGAAAAAAATGTACCTTTCTCGAAACAAACTGTTATGAAACTTCTGCATTGCTGCAGAACCCATAAGCCGGCAAGTGATAACCTTAAAATCAACAAGTTTAAAACAATAAGTTTATTTTGTACATGAAAAAAAAGACACCCCGCCTGTTAACGGCTCTTTTATCCCTATGCTATTGCCTCTCCGTCTCCGCCCAGAGCGAAGATGATATGAAAGCCATGATGACCTATATGAATCCGGGTATCATGCACAAAATACTGGAAAACGAGGTCGGCACCTGGACAGGGAAAGGAACCATCTGGACACAACCCGGGGCAAGCCCGGTAAATATGGCCACTGAGACCAAAAATGAAATGATCCTGGGAGGACGTTATCTGCAAGGCAAAAATAGCGGAAGCTTCATGGGCATGCTCTTTGAAGGAATCGGCATTACTGCCTATGACAACGCCAAAAAGATATTCCTGAATTCATGGATCGACAATATGGGCACGGGGATGCTGTACATGGAGGGAACCTGGGACGAAGCGAACAAGACCATCAATTATACCGGGAAGATAGTCGACCCGTCCAGCGGGAAAGATATACCCGTCCGTGAAAAAATGATTTTCGTCGACGACGTCACCGAGAAAATGGAAATGTACACCACCGTGAACGGACAGGAATATCAAAATATGGAAGTGACCTACAATCGTAAATGATGAGTGAATATATTTTACTATTCACTTACGTCCTCCGGACTAGCCGTATCGGAAATATGGACAGGACCGCCCGCTTTAGCCGACTGAGTGCCTCCCTTAACCGCATTTATAATGGGATTCACCTGAGAGATCCTGACTGATAGGTATAGTTTCCTATTTTTACACAGGCTTTCAGGGTCGCAATCGGGACCATATACCTGATCGTCCATAACCAAACCATGAACAAGAACCCATCACAAACTTCCGGTAAGAAG
>PLXD01000228.1 GCA_003151295.1 Chitinophagaceae bacterium
TGCATCATCCCGTTTGTCGTTACCCACCAACAGCCTTGGATCCGAAGGTGCTGTGAGCGGGGTATGCAGTATTTTATCGAGATGGCCGGGCTAATCTTGCAACCGCAGCCTACTATTGTGTGGTGAATATTTCCCCAGCCGTAAAACCATCGTGTGTTAAAGTCGCGCTAAGCGCCATAGAAAAGCAACCGGTATGCGCGGCAGCTATGAGTTCTTCCGGATTGGTACCAATACCATCAGCAAAACGGGTTTTAAATGAGTATCGGGTTTTGTTAAGCACGGTATTTTGTGTGCTGATCTCACCAATACCTTCTTGCAAAGTGCCGTTCCAATGTGCGTTTGCTGTACGTTTCATGATTTTAATTTTTAATGATTATGCTTTATAAGCTGTTTAATGTTATTTATCCGGGGATACTGACTAAATGTCTTTTGATTTTATTTAGCAGCCTGGGTCAGTAAGGCGGCTGTAGAATCCGGCTTTACCAAAAAAGGACAATGACCGGTATTCACCTGATAGACTGCTAAAAACCCTGGTGTAGCTGCCAGCATACGTGTCTGCAGGGTCGGAGTGACCGCATGATCCAGTAAGGTCTTGATGTAAACTTTTGGCACCGAGCCATAATTGGCGGCGGTAAGGGTGATATTATTCGTCAGCGGGATAGCCGGCTCTACCCTGTAATTGGCCAGCAAAAGGTTTTGTTCATCCGTAGTTCCGTCCTGGATAAAGCCATTAACGATCTGATCATGTACGATGTCTACGGTCAGGTTGTCCGCAGAAGGACGCAGATTGGCGCCCAATACGGAAGTGGTATCCGTGCTGGCCAAACCCAGCAAAGACTGACCTGACAAGGGAACAAAAGCAGCGACATACACCAGTCTTTCGATTTTTGATGGGATTTCTTCCGCCACGTCCGAAATGACAACACCGCCAAGGCTATGACCGACGAGTATCACCTTTCCGCCAATGCTATCTATTGTGGTAATTACCCTGTCGCGGTAAACATCCATAGTCAGGTTCTGTGGAGGGGTCTGGTCCGATCCATGGCCAGGTAGCTGAACGACGATCACCTTGTTACCGGATTTTTCAAGACTTGCCTTTACGTTATCCCAGGCATAGGGCGCTGACCATGCTCCCGGTACAATAACGAAAGTTTTGCCGCCGACGGCAGGCGTGTCATTATGTTTAGTGCAGGATAGCAATGCAACGTATATGGCTGCAACCAGTAATGGAAATATTAATTTTTTCATGTTTTGTATCGCCTAATTGTTTTGTTTAGACAATACAAAACTATCGCCATCAAAAACGGAAAATTTTAACCCGGGTTAATATGGGAGATTTATTTTGAAAAAACTTACAGCTCTTTTGAGGCCATGCGCTTTCTGATACGGCTGAGGGAAGGTCCTTCGATGCCGAGATAAGAGGCGNNACGGAACAGATTTAAAAATGTGCGGGTGGTTACTGATTAGCGCTACGTAACGGTCTTCCGGGCTTTTGAACAGGATGGCTTCCGTATCATTCATGATTGCATGCAGGACGGATTGAGCAAATATTCTTCCGAACCTTTCCCATGCGTGGGAAGTCTTATATAGATGCTGCAAATGATCGTAATGGATATATAAGATATCGGATTCAGTCATTGATTCCGTATAATATTCACAACTTTCCTGGCTGAAAAAGCTTTTGAACGAACTCATAAACTGATCATTGGTGAAAAACTGAATGTTTTTTTCGATGCCGGACTGATCATGGAATTTATAAATCCTGAAAACGCCCGTCAGCACGAAACCAAGGTATTTGCAGACGTTTTTGTATTCGTTATAAAACTCGTTCTTTTTATACGTCTTGGGCTGCCAGTAATCGATCGAAAGGTCGAAATTTTCCCGGCTCATTCCTGAGATGTCGCCGACGATTTTCCTTAATCTCTCTATAGGATCCATAATAGGCAAAAATAATGAATATAAGTGGCATGTTGGAGGCACACCGGAAGTTGTGGCAATTGTTGTACTTTTATCCGAGCGACATACAGCCATGGCTAACGATACTTATTTATACAGTGACCGCGCTTTGTTCGCGGAAATCGCCAAAGGCAATGAAAATGCGTTTGGCGTCCTCTTCTATCGGTACCATACCAAAATCTATTACTTCGTTTTAGACATTGTTGAGATCGATGTACTGGCGCAGGAAATCGTCCAGGATGTGTTTCTGAAAATATGGTTGAACAGGAGCGCCCTGAAAGACATTGTCACCCCTGGCGCCTATTTATTTGTCATCGCCAAAAACCGGGCGCTGGATCAATTGGATAAACTGGTCACCGAACGAAAATTCAAACAACAGTTCGGCGAGCCGGTCTTTCTGGCTACGGCCGGCTCCGAAGAACAGCTTTTTTATAAGGAAAGCTTGGCCCTGGTGGCGGAAGCGGTCAAAACGCTGCCGGAACAGCAGCGCCGGATCTTTCACTTAAGCAAGGTTGAGGGCCTGAGCCGCGAAGCCATTGCCGCTGAACTGAACCTGTCCCCGCACACAGTCAAAAATCATCTCGGGGCCGCCGTTAAAAGTGTACAACAATATCTCCGCGCAAATGGCCGGGTAGTGGTGCTGGTGTTATTTTTAACTTTCTTTTAGCCCCGACTAGTACAGGGCGGATCTTATCCCGTCCTTATAACCAGCAGGTCGTTTTTTCTCACCAAACACGCCGAGCATGGATCCGTCTAAAGCAAGATTTCGCTATTTATTGCAGCAATATGCTGAACGGCAGGCCGGGGCGGAAGAGCTGCAGGAATTAGCGGCGCTGTTGGAAGAAAACTGGGAGCGGCAGGAACTGGGGCGGTTGGCGCCACATGTCGACTGGGCGAAAATGTTGCGGGACATCGTAGCGGAAGGCAACATGTCCGCGCCTGTCCGCAGCCTGCCTGTATGGCGTCGTTGGGTCGCCGCAGCGGCTGTCGTGTTTTGCCTTGTCGCCGGCGGCTATCTCTGGCGTCATGCGCGTCGTTCGGAGCCCGTGACGCAGCAAACACATCCAGCCCCCGGAGATGTGCTGCCTGGTGGTAATAAAGCGATTTTAACCCTCGCCGGGGGCCGGCAAATCATCCTGGACAGCGCACACCAGGGTAGCGTGGCTGTTCAGGGAACGATGCAAATTGTAAAGACCGACAGCGGCAAGCTGGTGTATAGCGCTTCTCCTTCCGGGACAGGCCAGGGAAGTGCAGGAGAAGGAGTCGTATATAATACCTTATCCACGCCTCGTGGCGGTCAGTATCAACTGACCTTGCCGGATGGTACCCATGTCTGGCTTAATGCCGCTTCTTCCATCACCTATCCAACGGCGTTTGTGGGAGAGGAACGGAAAGTGACGATTACCGGTGAGGCCTACCTGGAAGTGACGCAACACGCCCGTCAGCCTTTTATTGCGGAAGTAGCGGAGGCAATGATCGAAGTATTGGGCACCAGCTTCAATATAAACGCTTACCCGGACGAAGCCAGCATCAACACGACCTTACTGGAAGGCAGGGTAAAAGTGATCGCCGACAAGAGGAAGGGAGTACTGCTTGGTCCTGGCCAGCAGGCGCAGGTCACCGCAACGGACGACAAGATAGTGGAACCTGCCGACGTGGCCGCCATTGTAGCCTGGAAGAACGGTCTGTTCGATTTCACGAAAGCAGACCTGCCCACCGTGTTACGCCAGCTTGCACGCTGGTACGATGTGGACGTGGTCTACAAAGGCGTTATCCAGCCCCGCCAGTTCTGGGGCAAGATACAGCGGGACTTGAACTTGTCGGAGGTCCTGGCTATCTTACAACAAGCCAATGTGCATTTTACGATCGACGGTAAAAAACTGCTCGTAACACCATAGACGTCTTAAACTACCATTCAGCCATTAAACCTTCCCGGTCTTTCAGGGCGAGTCCCATATTGCTAACTGCTAAAAACCAATTTATGGCCACGTAAACAATTGTACTACAGGTCCCTGTAACAAAAACCGTCCCGCGGACTAGGCAGGACGGTCAGTCGTTCAGGTTGACCCCAACAAACAAGGCTTCTCAGACTGCTTATTTATCAACCCAAACCAATCAAAGTTATGGATTCTGCGACTTTTTGCCTAAAAAAAGGCGATTTGCTGCGTTCCTGCGAACGTAGCAAATGCCCTCCAATGCTGCTGATTATGCGACTAACCGTATTGCTGTTGATCGCTGGCATGTTGCACGCGAGCGCTCACAGCGTAGCACAAAAAACGATAAGCTTCTCCGGTAAGGAAGTGACGCTGGAAAAAATATTTTTCGCCATCGAGCAACAGACCGGCTACGTGGTGTTTTGTGATTACGCGGTGCTTAACGCCTCCAGGCCGGTAACCATCGCTGTGCAACACCAAACCCTGGATGTCTTTTTGCACGAAGCCCTGAAAGGGCAGGGGCTGGACTATACCATTACCAAAAAGACAATTGTCGTAAAAAGAGAAACTGCTCACCCTACACCCATCGTGGTGACTACAGACCCATCCCCTCCATCCCCCATCGACGTCAAAGGCCATATCGTCGATGAGGAGGACAAACCCGTTGCCGGCGCCAGCATCATTATCAAAGGCACCCAACGCGGAACCATCACCGACGACAACGGGGATTTCGAGCTCAAAAATGTAGACCCCAAGGCCATCCTGGTCATAAGTGGTACTAACATAGAGCATATGGAAGAGAAGCTCGATGGCCGCAGCAGCCTGTTCCTGAAGGCGAAGCCTAAAGTGGCTGCAATGCGGGAAGAGGTGGTAGTAGTGGGATATGGGAAACAGAATNNAGGAAGCAGATCCAACAGCAGGTGACCAATAACGTGGGACAGGTCCTGCAGGGGAATGTATCGGGCCTGACGGTATCCAGGAACAGCGGGGATCCTTCCTCCGGGTATAGTATTTACCTGCGGGGATTAAGTTCCATCAACAACCCGGCAACGCCCCTTATTTTGATCGACGGCGTACCGGGAGACCTGGCGGATGTAAGCCAGAATATGATCCAAAGTATTACGGTATTGAAAGATGCCACCACGGCCGGTATTTATGGATCCAGTTCCGCGGGCGGCGTCATCCTTATCACCACGCGTAACGGGATGGGCGCGCAGAAGCTGACCATCAGCTATAACGAGGGGGTGGATAATTTCACGCACCTGTTAAAGCAGTTAAGGGGAAATGATTTCATGCGCCTGCAGAATGAGTCCCTTATCAACGGGGGCAACCTGCCATTCTGGTCGGAGCAGCAGATCGATTCGGTGGGGGCCGGTACGGATTGGATCAAGGCCGTCACCCGGACGGGGCATCGGCATGAGCTGAACCTGGATTATAGCGGCGGGTCCCGGAGTTTCAATTACCTGATCACGGGTAATTATTTGCGGGAAGATGCGGCAGCATTAGACAACTGGTACGAGCGTGCCATGGCGAGGGTGAAGCTCAATGCCCAGGCGGCGTCCTGGCTGAACCTGGGATTGAATATAGAGAGCAGTTTTTCGAGGGAAAGATCGGGCGCGGACCTCTTGGCGGCTGGCACGTATTCACCGGCCATTCTTCAGCATGCGGCAGGCGGGAAAAGCGGTTTGCCTGATCTTTCCATTCCCGGTGCCGCCAGCAACCTGACAGGCAGTATCAATCCGGTACAGGCGTTGCAGGATTCCATCAGGGGATACAGCAATAATGATCCCACGTACAACCTGAATGCATTTTTCACGCCGGAGATCATTTTTTCGAAGCATCTGAAGTTCAATTCGATCATGAATGCCAGTTTCAATTTCCTTTACAGCAAGGCATTCTATGGTTCCTATACCGTATATGACGCGAGCAATACCGTGTTGATCGGGCAGCGAACGCCGTCCAATACGGAAGCCACGGCCACGGCCAACTATACCTGGGGCATCGGCATACAGAATTATTTCACCTATTCCGATACGTTTGCCAACGTGCATATGCTCAATATCGTGGCCGGCCACCGGGAATCCAAGGTGGGATTGGGCGCGAGCGTCTCGGATGCCAAGTATAATTTCTCCAACAACCTGTTGCAGAACATCAATAACGGACAGGAGCGGGATAATGCCACGGGCAACGATTATACGCCTACCACCAAGCGATCTTTTTTCGGTCGTGTCAATTATAACTATAAAGAGAAGTATATCGTAGAAGGGACTTTGAGCTATGATGGGACCGACCGTTTCGGGCCCAATAATAAATATGGATTGTTCCCTGCCGGCGCCCTCGCCTGGGTGGTCACCAAGGAGCCTTTCATCAAGGAAAGCAAGTGGCTCGATAACCTGAAGCTCCGGGCCAGCTATGGGGTTCTCGGGAATGACGCTATTCCCCAATTCCAGTATTACCAGACGATCAATGTAATGGCCGCCTATCCATTCGGGTCACCTGCTTATGCGGCCGCGCTGGGGGCCTTTCCCACATCCGTCGCCAATCCCAATGTCAAATGGGAAAGCACGGCTACCCTGGATTTCGGTGCAGATTGGTCTTTCCTGAAGGGATGGAACCTGGTGGCGGATTATTATAACCGCAACACGTACAATATGCTCTTCAATACGCCCGTCTCCCCGACGACCGGGTTCAGCAATGAATATCTCAATATCGGCAATGTGAACAACAAGGGGTATGAGATTGCACTCGGCTACCGGCATACCTGGGGGGACTGGACGCTTGGCACGAACCTGACGGTCTCGCATAATGCCAATAAGGTCACTAAGCTATTCAATGGGCTTAAGAAATATATCTATGATCCTACGGGGAGCGGCGCCTTTGTCATAGGACAGCCTACCACATTGATCTATGGGGTGAAGGTGCTGGGTGTTTATCAGACGGCTGCCGACCTCGCCAAATATCGNNGATTATATCTTCAAGGACATTAACAAGGACAGCCTGGTGACCTCCGATGACTTCGAGGCCATAGGCAATTCCTTCCCGATGGTATCGGTGGGATTGAACGCGAACCTGGCCTGGAAGAACTTCGATCTGTCTTTCACCCTGTCGGGGGCTATGAATTACGATGTTGTCAACCGGTCTGCCGGCGCGGAGGTGACTGCATTTAATTTCCTGTATCCGAATACGAACGAGCGCTGGCTAAGCTATTATAACAATCGCTGGAGAGGGCCCGGCAGCTCCAGTTCCCAACCGGAGCTGGTTGCGTACGACACCCGGAACGATATACCGGGGCTCCGGTCGACGGACCTGCGGAATGGCAATTTTATCCGGATCCGGAATATCCAGTTGGGCTATGCATTCGGGAGGAGCAAACTGGACAAGATAAAGTTATCTGCCTTGCGGGTATTCGTCAACGTATCCAACCCGGTGATCTTTTCGAAATATTACGGGTATGATCCCGAGACGAACGGTTATCCCATCATGAGGACAGTGGCTATCGGGCTTAACGCCAGCTTATAAATATTTCTAAAACGAATATTTCATTCAAAAAACCTGACAAATGAACAAGCTTAATATATTCAAATGGCTGATGGTTTTCACCGCTTGTACGGTGGGTGTCTCCTGCAGTAAAAACCTGTTGGAAGTAGCGCCCAATAATGTACTCTCGGATGCTAATTTCTGGAAGACGGAAAACGATGCGGTAGAAGGTGTGAATGCCGTCTACCTGGGCCTGATCGGAAGCGCCGCCTGGGGGTATGCCGATTTTTACGGAGGCTGCCTGCTGTGGCTGGATGATATTTCCGATGATGGATTCTGGGTGGCTAACGGGCATGCCACTGAAAATGACGGATGGGGCGGTATCGCCAATGCGACGGATACGCCATTGGGGGATAACAGTTATGTCGCCCGTACCTGGGCCGGATCCTGGAATATCATATCGCTGGCCAACAACGCGCTCTATAAGATTCCGGGGATCAGCTTCAGCGACCCCACGTTGCAGAAGCGGCTAATGGCGGAGTGTAAGGCTTTGCGAGCTATTGCTTACCGGTATCTCACGGTCAGGTGGGGCGGGGTACCATTGATTACACAACCCTTGTCACAACTGGCGAATAAGACGCCGGCAAGGAACAGCTACGATACTTGTCATGCCCAGATCATTAAAGACCTGCAGGAAGCCATCCCGGACCTGCCTACGAGCTATTCCGGCGCAGATGTCGGCCGCATGACCCAGGGGGCGGCTATGACCCTGCTGATGACCCAGTATCTCTGGGACAAGGATTGGGCCGATGCGGCGAAAACGGCTTCCCAGATCGAAGGGCTGGGCGTCTATCAGCTGCTTCCCCATTTCGGCGATCTATGGACATACGCTAATAAGAACACGCAGGAGTCGATCCTGGAAATCCAGTTTGGAGATAACAAGAGTAATATCCTGCCGGTATTCGGAGACGGATGGTTCCCTATCGGCACCAAATTCGGTTATAACGGCTGGGGTGGTTTTGATACGCCGCAACAGCAGATGGTCAATGAATACGAGCGTGTCCAATATGATGGGTCGGGCAATATCATCGGCACGCAGCCCTTCGATCCCAATACGATCAGCACTCCTTATGATACGATGCAGTATAAGAGCAGGGACCCGCGGTTCTATATTTCCGTATGGTATAATGGGGCGGATTATTTCGGAGAGCCCTATAATCCTGACTGGTACAGCGGCTGCAGCGGTTATCACTGGCGTAAATACAATAGTGCACCCAAGGCGGAATTGCGCAACCTACTTCCCGATTACAATCATATCGTCTTCCGGTATGCTTATGTTTTGCTGGCGTATGCAGAAGCGCAAAACGAGGCTTCCGGGCCGGATGCGACCGTATATGACGCGGTCAACCAAATCAGGCAAAGGGCGGGCATGCCAGGACTGCCGGCCGGTCTTTCACAGGACCAGATGAGGCAGGCAATCCGGCATGAATACCGGGTGGAACTGGCAGGTGAGGGCTACCGGTATGAATTCCTTTTGCGTTGGGGCTTATTTCAATCGGCCATTGCCAACCGGGGAGTCAATAACGGAAGGCAGTTCGGGAATGTGGTCATTCCGGATTTCCGGCTCTTGTACCCAATCCCGCAGACGGAAATCAATGCCAATCCCAATATGAAGCAGAACCCTGGGTATTAGGTGTCACGAACAATATTTTTCCATTATAAAATGATAATATGAAACCGTTTGGAAATAAGAACAGGCAATACTTTTTTCCCGTCGTTTGCCTACTGGTGACGGGAATATTAGCGGGCTGTTCCAGTAAGGACTACAATCCGCCGTATCAGAACCCGACGATCCTGAAAATAGCGGTCTCGGGCACTATCCAGGGGGATAGTGTCGCGGAGGCCGGGTCCCAGGTAAGTTATGGGACCTATACCTTGCAATCGTCTCCCGGTTATACCTGGACGGTCCCTTCGGATGCCACCATTATTTCGGGGGCGGGTTCGAATGCCATTACGGTCCAGTTCGGGCTGGATACCGGGGTCGTCAAAGTCGTGTCTGGCAATATGACGGGTCAGGTGACCCTGAAGATCCCCTTCGATGTGTCGGGTCCATCCACCGCATCGGTGGGTAGTGCGGTCAGCTACCAATCGACGGCTTCACCCTTGAGCGGGGTAGTCTATCAATGGACCGTTCCTTCGGATGCGACGATCGTTTCCGGCGTGGGAACGAATCAAATAAGCGTGATATTTGCTTCTGCGGGCAATGCGAGCGTAACGTGCCAGGCTAGCAGCAGCACGGTGACCCGTTCGAGCACGCTGGCGGTGACGGTGAATTAAGAATTCAGGAACAATATAGGATTAAACAGATGGACGTATGAAACATTTTCAATGGGGGTTTATTACCGGGCTGATGTGCACGGGGCTGGTTATGTTGCAAGGCGGTGCGTGCCTGTTCGCCCAGGACATTGAGTATGGTACCGGCCAGTGGGATCGGCAGGAATTAGGAAATCATCGTGCCGTCATCGAGGTGAAGGATGATTCCGATGCGGTATGGGCGCATGTGCCCTNNCGTGATCATCACGGATGCTGCTACCGGCAAAAGGGTAAAGAATGTCTATACCCTGGCCGCCAACCGGGAATACGGGGAGATCGTCTTTCAGCCGGTAACGGGGAAAGGCACCTACTATTTGTACTATATGCCCTATAAGACCACCGGCAGCTGGTATTTTCCCAATACCGTCTATTTGAATACGGCGGAGAGCTATGATCCGGAATGGGCTCGGAAGGCGGGCATTCCGGCAACTGTTGATCCCTCGGGCGGGAACAAGGCGGAAGGGGCAGGGGATCCCGGCAAANNCATCGATTCGAATCCATCAATGATTTCCATCGTTTCGATCCCATGGAAACCGTCGCGACGAAGAAGGAAGTGGAGGCATTGCTGACGGCGAACCAGGGAAAACATTTCCTGGTATTTCCGGAGGACAGGAAGCATCCTGTGCGGATGGATTCGGATATTCCCTTGTGCTGGGCCCGGAGAAAGGACGGAGAGCCCTTCCATGGGGAGGCTTTGCGAAATGAATTCTTTGTATACCAGTTGGGGCTATTCGCTGGGTTCCGGGAGCTCCGGCATGTAAGGCTGGCGTTTTCCGACCTGGAGGATAGGCAGGGAGACAGGATCTCGGCCACGGCTATACGATGTTTCAATCTCCAGGGGAAGGACTGGCTGGGCAAGCCATTTATGAAAGAAGTAAGCATCCAGAAGGGGAGAGTTCAGTCCCTTTGGGTGGGCATAGATATCCGGGAGCAAACGAAGCCGGGGGTTTATAGCGGGAAGGTGACGGTGNNGTGGAGGACCGGGTGATTGCGAACAGGGGTTACGATGAACTATTCAGGATGGCCAGGTTAAACTGGCTGGATTCGGATATGGGGCTGGATGATAGTGTATACAAGCCTTATACTCCGGTGGAGCTGGAAGGGCATACTGTCAAAGTATTGGGGAGGACCCTGCGGTTCGACCGGTATGGCCTGCCAGAAAAAATAACGAGCGCCTTCAGCGGCAGTAATGAATCGGCGAATGGGTCTGCCCGNNTCCGGGAAGGGAAGGAACTGGAATGGAAGGGCAGCCGTCCTGTCATCCTGGGAAAAACGGGGGGGGCGGTGAGTTGGGAGACCCGGCAGACGAGGCCGGACGCCCTGCTGGAAATACATGCCAAAATGGAATGTGACGGGTATGTCAATTACGAGGTAGTCATCACGGCCACGCAGGACATGACCCTGGACGATATACGGTTGCTTATCCCCTATGCGAAGCCTGTCGCCACTTATATGATGGGGCTTGGATTCAAGAGCGGGAAGCGTCCGACGCAATGGGACTGGAAATGGGACAAGGGCCGCGCCAATAATATGGTATGGTTAGGTGGCGTCAATGCCGGTTTGCAGTGCAAGCTGAAAAACGAGAGCCCGGATTGGTCTTTGTACAATTTCGATAAGACGGGGCCCTATAAGGATTGGAGCAATGAGGGACTGGGCGGATGTCATTTATCGGAAGAAACGGGGAGCTATTTATTCCAGGCTTTTACGGGCCGTAAGCAGCTCAGCGCCGGGCAGGTATTGCATCTGAACTTCGGGTTGCTGATCACCCCGCTGAAATTGCTGAATCCGGATCATTGGAGCGAGCGGTATTTTCAATCGGATCCTCCCATAGACAACTGGCTTCCGGAAGCGTTGGCCAAGGGGGCTAACGTGATGAACATTCATCAGGGAAACCTGCTGAACCCGTATATCAACTATCCTTTTATCGCTACGGATACCCTGAAGAGTTACATTGCGGCCGCCCGGGCCAAGGGGATCCGCAGCAAGATCTATTATACGGTCCGTGAACTGAGTAATTATACGAAGGAGATATGGGCGTTGCGAAGCCTGGGCGATGAAATATTTACGCCGGGCCTGGGTGCGCAACTGGCCGACCAGTTTGCCGATGACGGCGCCGGCGGAAACCTGTATTCTACCGGAGGTTCGTGGTTGGTGGAGCATTTGCGTACCCGTTATGACGCGGCCTGGCATAGCCCTTTACAGGGGGGAGACTGGGATATGGCGATCCGGACGCAGGGACTTTCCCGCTGGCATAATTACTATCTCGAAGGGTTGGGGTGGCTGGTCAAAAATATCGGCGTCAGGGGTATTTACCTTGATGGGGCCGGGTATGACCGGGAGATCATGAAGCGGGTCCGCAAAGTGCTGGATAGGTCTGCTGATAGTTGCCTGATCGATTTTCATTCCGGCAATAATTTTCAGCCGGCCTATGGATTGAACAGCACGGCCAATGAGNNATGGCGGGGATCCCATTCGGGCTGTACGGGGAGATGCTCAATGACTGCGGGAATGCCTGCCGCGGGATGCTCTATGGCATGACCTCCCGGCTGGGCTGGGGGAGCTGTGATCCGTCCGCCCTGTGGAAAGTATGGGATGCGTTCGGGATCAAAGAATCCAGGATGACGGGATATTGGGATCCGGCCCTGCCGGTAAAATGCAACCGGGATGAAGTGAAGGTAACGGTGTACCGCAGGCCTGGCAGGCTGCTTATCGCCTATGCCGGCTGGGCGAAGGAGGACCTTCATATAAAGCTGGACCTGAACTGGAAGGAATTGAATATGGACCCGGGACAGGTGACGATCACCGCTCCCGCAATCAGGAACTTCCAGGAGCAAATGGAGTATCGGAAGCTGGATGATATAGTCGTTCAGGCTGGCAAAGGCGGGCTCATCATTATTGAGAAGAAATAACCAATTTATCCGGATATGTTGATGGGCTTGCGGAGCTGTCATAATTTTTAAAACGAACATGCAAAGACGAAAATTCTTACAATCATCCGGTCTTTTCACGGCAGGGTTCCTGGCCTCCCGCCTCCCGCTGGTAGCAGGCCCGTTCACAGAAAATGATTTCCTGCATTCCAGTTTTCCCGGGGATAAAAAACTGGATCCGGAATGGGTAAAATCCTTATACGAAAGGGGGGAATCCACCGTTTATTCCAAAACGAAAAATGAACTCCGTTATATAGGCATGCCTGTGGGCGGGATCTGTTGCGGCACCCTGTACGTGGGAGGTGACGGGCGGCTATGGGTTTGGGATATATTCAATGCCAACCAGGTAGGAGCGGTATATAAGATTGTGCCGGTGAAAGTCGAGGTCTTTGATAGGAAAGAGATCGATAATGGATTCGGGTGTTTATACCTGGAGCCTGCTGAAGAAATCAGTCCTCTCCAGCAGGGTTTCGCGCTGGTAATCAGCCAGGGGCAATCAACGGTCGTAAAGCGCCTTCACCGGGACGACTGGGATGAGGTGATCTTTGAAGCTACTTATCCTGTAGCGACAATTAAATATATTGATAAAAAACTTCCATTGGAAGTGTCCCTGAATGCATTTTCTCCTTTTATTCCCGGCGATGCCCATAACAGCGGGCTGCCTGCCACCATTCAATCCATCACTTTGAAGAATCGGTCGGCGCAAACCCTGACAGTGGAGATCGTGGGCTGGCTGGAGAATAAACTATTGCTGAACACGGCAAAACAGGAAAAGGATTTTAAGCAGGTCAACCGGTCATTTGAAAATAACTATTGTAAAGGGGTGGCCCTGGAACTGCTTACAGAAAACAAAAACCTGGAGAAGGCTCCCGATTTTGGGAACATGAGTTTTGCAGCCCTGACAAGAAATGCCAGGGCTGTCCCTGATGCCGTTGACGCCGGCCCGGCTATACGCTCCGTGAAAGATTTTCTAGCGCTGTCTCCTGATTCACCTGTCGCTGTTCTGACGACTACCCATATCTTACAAGCCGGGGAAAAGCATACCGCTGATTTTATCATTTCCTGGTATACGCCAAATGTTTCGCTGCCGGATAACGGGCCCGGTAAATCGACAAATATGAAAGGAGCGGACTTTCATTACTATACTGCCCATTTTCCACATGCGGCGGCGGTGGCGAAGTATATGGCAAAGAACTATAGCGCATTGACGCAACAGACTTTTCTTTGGAAAGAGACATGGTACGACAGTACGCTGCCCTGGTGGTTCCTGGAAAGGAGTTTAGTGAATATTTCCACCCTGGCCACCACCACTTCACACCGGTTTCAATCGGGAAGATTTTATGCATGGGAGGGGGTAGGATGCTGCCAGGGCACCTGCACGCATGTCTACCAGTATGCGCAGGCTATGTCCCGGATCTTTCCGGAACTGGAACGGGATATACGGGAAAGGGTGGATCTGGGATTGGCCTTTGATGAGCCCACCGGCATGATCCGGTACCGCGGTGAAGACTCGGGGCCTTCTATTGACGGGCAGGCGGGAACGGTGTTGCGCATATACAGGGAGTACCTGATGTCACCCGATGGAGAGCTATTGCGGGAGCATTGGCCAAGGATCAG
>PLXD01000068.1 GCA_003151295.1 Chitinophagaceae bacterium
ACGGATAAAAATAAGGCTGGGCGTTGGGCAGTGTGCTGGACCAGTCATTCCGGCCCGTGATATCCAGGAAAGCCAGGTCCTTATAGCCGACATTAAACAGGCCATATACGCTTTTAACGCCTTTTTCGTAATATGAGCTCGAATAGTTGAGATTGTCAGGGAGGATATTCTGGATCGTGAATACACCCGGTACGATCAGGCCGGTTCCGTCTTTGGTCGAGTTGGAGACATTGGATCCTTTCTGATACCGCGTATTTCCACCTCCGGAGAGCGAAAAGCTAAAGTTTTTTATCTCTTTCTTATAGGTCAGCAGGAAGTCGGCATTGTTTTCAAAAGTCCCGATATCGATAATGCCATAGGACCCTCCTGGATCTTCCGTATAACTTTCCGATATCTTGGTCTCCCTTCTTTCGTTATAAGTATCCAGCGTATAGCGGAGCATGAAGCTCAGACCCTGGGTGATTTGCCAGTCCAACTTGACATTGCCGAATATCCGGTCGCGCACAAAACTATTCTTCACTTCATGGGCCAGGAAATAAGGGTTATTAAATATCCCTTTGGATTGAGTGAGCTGCTGAATGCCTTCCTGGCCGGGTATCCAATAATTTTTAAGCTGCCTGATATCCGTATTGGGAGCCACGTTGTAAGCCCACTCAAGGGGATTGGTCCCTCTTTCTCCCGCCGGACGATTGTTGGAATTATTCCTGCTGAAGTTGATATCGCTGCTCAAACGCAGTGATTTATTGATTTTCACCCCTGTATTCAAATCCAGGCTGTTCCGGTAGAGATCGGAACCGGGGATGATCCCCCTGTTGGACATATTCGCATAAGAAAGCCGGTAGGATACCTGGTCGTTATTATTTGAGACGGAGACCCCGTTCGTGCTCGTGATACCGCTCTGAACGAAATTTTTCACATTGTTCTTGTGCGAGACCAGCGGTTCCGGAATGGGATTTCCGCTGGCATCCAGGGGGCTGAACCATTGCACTTCCTTATACCCCCTATCCAGTTCTGCTCCGAAGGTGGACCCAATATTCTCCTGGATAAGGGACCCGAAGGGATTGGTCAGCAGATTGCCGCTCACCGATGCAGGGATAGCGGAAAATTCCCCCGGGCCAAACTTCGTCTGAAATTTGAGAAATTTATAGGGGTTGTCGACGACATCGTTGGAGGTCACGGCCACGGTCATTTTTTTCACGCCCCGGCCGGACTTGGTCGTAATGAGCACGACCCCGTTACCCGCCCTTGAGCCATAAAGGGCGGCTGCGCTGGGACCTTTCAGAATGGTGACGCTTTCTATATCTTCCGGGTTGATGCTGGACAAGGCATTACCATAGTCTACCCGGTTATCGATGCCGACCGCACTGATATTATTCAGGGTATTGGCGAAGGGTACGCCGTCGACGACAAAAAGCGGTTGGTTGTCGGTAGACAGTGAAGTGGCGCCACGAATGATCATGCTGACGGAGGAGCCGGTCCCTCCCGTGGAGCTAATGGTAACCCCTGCGACTTTCCCGGCCATGGCATTGAGTATATTCTCCTGGGATACCCGCGTGAACTCTTTACCCACCACTTCTTCCACGGAATATCCCAGGGATTTTTTTTCGCGGGTGATGCCCAGGGCGGTCACCACTACCCCGGAAAGCTCTTGCGGTACGTTTTCGAGGGTGATCTCCAGCTGAGTACGTCCGTTCAAGGTTGTTTCGACAGTCTTAAAACCAACGGAACTGAATACCAGAACTGCATTGGGGCTTGAAACTTTCAGTCTGAAGCTGCCGTCCACCTTGGTGGTGGTAGCATTGTACGTTCCTTTTTCGGAGACCGTGATGCCTTCCAGCGGAGCACTATTGACCGTTCGGACAGTCCCCCTGATCTCCTGGGGAGGGGGCGGAAGCGTATGGACCGAATCGACGGATCGCGCCTGGATAAGTGCAGGCAGCGGATCGTTCTTTTTGATGACGATACACTGACCTTTAAGCTGATACCCGACGACGGATTGCCCCCTGAGGCAGACATCCAGCACCTGTTCTATAGTGGCGTTCTTTACTTTAATGCTGACCGGATCCATCCCTTCCAGCAGCGTTTCTTTGTAGACAAAAGAAACGCCTGTCTGCCGGGTGATCTCCTTGAAGATCTGTTGCAGGGAGGCATTCTTTACAGCGAGGGTGACCTTTTGCGAATAGCTGTTGGCACTCACCTGTAAACAAATAGCAACAAGCCAAAAAGCGGTTAGTTTCATTGCAAGTTTAAATGTCTTTCCAATGGCGCAATGCGATCTCGTTTCACCCGATCTCATTGCAGTAATAGTTTTGGTAGGCAACCGTCGCTTCAAAAGCGTGGGGTTGCAAGAAGCCCTTAATTGCATAACTTTGCATAGTTTGGGTGATGTAATAATGATCCAGTCAGATTAATTGTGCCCATTACCCGATTACAGTTCCGGTTGCCGCCGGAACTGGTTGCCCCGCTGTAAGGCGGGGCTTTTTTGCGGGCTATGGAAGCACAAATACTTTTTTACCTTCTACTTTAAAATGATTTATTCCGTTCGCTTCCAGCAGGTTCAGCACTTCCGTCAAACTCAGGTTCCTGCTGATACTACCTCCCAATGGTGTCTTATCCGGGGTAACCCGATATATGATTTCGATATCGTACCATCTCGCCAACTGCCGCATGATCGTCGCAAGGTCCGTATGATCGAATTCAAACAGCCCGTTCTTCCAGGCGATCGCCTTCTGGATATCGGCCTGCCCGACAGCCAACTGGTGACCTGCGCTGTTGAGGGCGGCCTGTTGCCCGGGTAGCAATCTTTTTGCCAGATCCCCTTCCGAAACTTCTACAGCTCCTTCCAGAAGCGTAGTATTGATCGTCTTTTCATCAGGATAGGCCATGGTATTGAAATGAGTGCCTAACACCTTCACTTTCATGTGGTTCACCGTTACTGAAAAAGGCATCCCCGCATTTTTTGCGATCTCAAAATAGCCTTCCCCACTCAACTGCACGGAGCGTTCTTTCCCCTTAAAACCGGTTGGAAATCTCAGGGTGGAAGCCGAGTTAAGCCAAACTTTGCTGCCATCCGGAAGAATCAGTTGATATTGTCCGCCACGAGGAGTGGAGATGAAAGCCTCGTCCGCACCCTCCCCGGATTCAGCACGGGGAATGGCAGCTAAAGAAATAGATAGGGTACCATTCGATTTATTGAAGGTGGCAGCACCTTGCCGGGCGATCTGCCCATTTCGTACGCTGTCCAGCTCGATGCGGGTTCCATCTGCAAGCGTGAGAATTGCCTTGTCTCCGCCAGGATGTACATCGTTGCGCGCTACACGGATCGCAGCGACCGAAACCGCCTGTTTGGTAACCGGCCTGAACAGCCATAAAAGAACTGTGATTATCAGCAAAGAAGCTGCAACTGCACTGTACCGTATCACCCTTTTGCGATTCAATACGCTCCTGTTCATGGATACTGCAGGAATCTCCTCTTCTTCCACCATCACGGCCGGATGCCGTCCCTTCATGATCTGCCGCCACACGGATTCTTCCAGGTCGGGAGTCCAGGTTTCGTGCATCCCGCCGCGCTTTAGTATCTGCCAGAAATCGTCCTGCAACCACGCATTATGAAACCCTTCACGGATAGCCATCCGTAACTCTTCCCAATCTTCCTGGGAAAGCCGGTCAGCTTTGTATTCCTCAAATAAAAATTCGAAACGTTCCTTCGTCATAATCAGTCGTATACAATTGTATAGAAGAACTCAAAAAACCTTTTAAGCGTCATCATTGTTTTTGAAGTAACAAAGTCAGGGGCGCCGTGCCGAGACCGGGAATAGCCACCGTCAGTGAGAGCGCCAGGGAATCACTGGTAATACCGTCAATCCAATGCGGATCAGCTGAATCGGCAGCGTTAGTCAACTTTAAAACCGCATCGTAAACATCCAGGCTCCAGGTACCCGCATTTCCCGCCACGGGAAGAATCACATCTGTAATACCGTCGATCCGGTAAGTGCCACTATCCGTAAAATGGTAGATATTATTCTGTGTGGGCGTAAAAAAAGAGGTGACTCCAAAAGCGGTAAGATAGGGATCTGTAATCATGCTTGTTCCAGATGGAAAATTATAATCAGTCCCGCCTACATTGACTGAAACGGGAACGCCGAGCACAATATCCGTTTGCTTCCAGGTCCCGGTCACGATCTGGGTCTTTACCGATACCGCAGCCTGGTTATTGTTTTTTTTACAGGAGAGAAAGAATAAGCAGAAAGCCATGGTGCCTAGCCATGACGCTATGCAGAGATTTCTTTTCATATAAGAGCTGTTTTGGGTAAATGGTTAACAATTTAAAGACGATCCCGAAAGGCAAACGGCCCAACTGGCTTAAAAAAAAATTTTAGCCTACCCCCGGAGGAGGATGGGGAGTATATTACCCGCGACCTGGGCCGCGGAAAAAAAGAAGAAAAAAGGGAGAGTTACCTGCTGATGAAGATGATGATGGAGATATTTCCGGACGAAACGACGCGCCAGTTCAAGATGTCTTTTGACGGTAAACCTCGATAACTGCATACGGACTGCGATCTCGTCATAAGACATTTCCTGTTCGCTCGCCAGCAGATAAGCCTGTCTTTGCTGGGAAGGAAGATGGGATATAACCTGGCGGAGCAAAAGCTCGCATTCCCGTTCCTGGACCCTGACCAGCACATTATTATGCAATGCAGGAAACTGCCGGCGAAGCCCCGCAAGGCGCCGGGTCTCCATAGTGACCTTTTTAAAATGATCGAATACCGTATTGCGGGCAAGAATGAATAAGTAGTCCTTCAAACATCTCACATCTTTCAGTAACTGCCTTTGATCCCAGATCTTGATGTATACCACCTGGACGATCTCACGGGCAGCCTGTTCATCCTTTAGATACGCCATGACGGCATTATAAATACCCCCGCTGCTCTGGTGATAGAACCAGCCGAAAGCCTTCTCATCTCCCCCGGAAATGAGAAGCAAAAGCTCGTCTTCGTTATATAGATGGCTTACAGACAAGAATGGACGTTTGAGGACGCCATGCAGAGAGGTCTTTTCATATAAGCGTTGTTTTGGAATAAATGGTTAACAATCGTTTCGGAACAAATTAGTTTTTAACTGGATAGAGGAAATCTTGCAACCATGCACCGGGCTATCCCGGCGGTCCGCCGCAAATGTATTAAAAGGATAGGTTCGGCCTTTAGCTCCACTAATGAATAACGATAACTTAACGCCGTTTAAGAGGGAGCGCTCATAAGGTAGAATTATATGAAAGGATCCCGGAACAATTTATAAAAAACCGCGGAAAGGATCACACCCGGACCGAAATATACGTAATGAATTTTAAAAGATCAAATGCTTATACCCTCATTGTATCCATTTTCCAGTTTTTGATCTCTCTTTTGATCTCGTCGTTATTAAGCCCTTCATCGACAGCCCGCTTGGCGAGGAGTATAAATTCCTCGTCGCTGGCAAAACGGAGGGCGATGATCTGTTTAATGGTCAACTCTTTATCCAATACCCTGCCGGTCATGGAAAAGTGGCGCAGATTCTCTTCCGCACGGATGGCCCGGTCCTGCGCACGCAGCGGAAAGATACGGGCGTGAAAAAAGAGGCTCACCTGGATTAAGGAGAGCAATACCAGTAAAGAAGCGGAATAACGATTCTCCCGGGTCGAGGAAAGCAGGTTCACAAAAGATCCGATCACCAATGCGAAAATCCCAAGAAGGGTGAGTCCATGATAAAGGTAAACGTGTCTTCGATGGTTTTGGTAATTTTGGGGCTTCATAAAACGGGTTTAAACCAGAAGATACTGAAATTTATGGATCCGCGTGGTTTTTTTCACATTCACTCATCGTACCACGCAGGCGCTTACCTTTGCAACGAATGAAAAACGATCATGGAAAAAATCGCGGCTAGCATTATTACGATCGGTGACGAATTACTAATCGGGCAGGTCATAGACACGAATAGCGCCTGGATGGCGCAGGAGTTGAATAAGAACGGCATCTGGGTCCGGCACAGGCTGGCGGTGGGCGATGTATGGAACGATATCTGGCAGGCGCTGGATGAGGAAAGTAGGCATTCCCGTATCATCCTGGTCACTGGAGGGCTGGGGCCTACGGCGGACGATATCACCAAGCCTTTACTATGTGAATATTTCGGCGGTAAACTCGTGTTCGATGAAGGCGCACTGGCCAATGTCAGGAATATCTTTGAGAACATTCTAAAGCGACCGATGATCGAACGAAACCTGAAGCAGGCCGAAGTGCCGGATGTCTGCACCGTCATTCCTAACGAGCGCGGCACAGCGCCGGGGATGTGGTTTGAAAAAGAGGGAGTCATATATATATCCATGCCGGGTGTTCCCTATGAAATGAAAGGAATGATGAGCGGATATGTCCTGCAGGCCCTGGGTAATCATTTCGTTCTGCCGGCCATCTCCCACCGGACCCTGCTGACAGCCGGTATCGGCGAATCTTTTTTAGCCGAACATATCAGTCATTTCGAATCTGCATTGCCGGATTTCATCAAACTGGCCTACCTGCCCAACTATGGCATGGTGCGTCTCCGGCTGACGGCTACCGGTACAAATAAGGAGTTGCTGGAAGAGCAGGTACTGGCGCAGTTTGATACGCTTAAGCGACTCGTTGCCGAATGGATGGTGATAGACGAAGACCTCTCGTTGCAACAGGCAGTGGGCAAACTGCTGAAACAACGCGGCAAAACGATCGGTACGGCAGAAAGCTGCACGGGCGGGTATATCGCCCACCTGCTGACCTCGATCCCCGGCTCCAGTGAATTTTATACCGGCAGCATCGTGTCTTATGCCAACACGATCAAAGTAGAGGTATTACACGTCCACCCGGAAACGATCGAAAAAACAGGGGCCGTGAGCGAAGATACGGTCCGTCAGATGATGCAGGGAGCCCTGAACCTATTGAAGACGGACTATGTGATCGCCACTTCAGGGATCATGGGTCCGGACGGGGGCACTATTGAAAAGCCCATAGGACTGGTTTGGGTGGGAGTAGGCGATCGTGAAAACATGAAAGTACAGTCATTCCGGTTCCGCTTCGACAGGCAGCGGAATATCGAGCTGACCGCAAACAATGCCCTGAATATGCTGAGAAAGTTTATACTGGACAATGAGATCGTATAAAAGACGTTTTATAGGACAAATCTGTACCTTTACATCTAAACCATACATGATTTATGGGCCTCGTTGACCTGGTTATGCCAAAGATGGGTGAGAGTATCATGGAAGCCACTATCCTCAAATGGAATAAACGCCCAGGGGATACCGTGAAGCAGGATGAGACCGTATTGGAGATCGCTACCGATAAGGTAGATTCCGAAGTGCCCTCCACAGCGGAAGGAATATTGGAAGAATGGCTCTTCCAGGTAAATGATGTCGTGCCCATCGGATCCGTCATCGCGCGTATCCGCACCGGAGCGGGGGAAGCCTCAGGCAATGGCAGTCTCCCTGTGTCAAACCGTCCAACAGCGTCAAACCATACAACAGCGACAAACCATTCGCCGGCTACTAGCCCGTCACAGGCAATGAGCCATGGCCAAATAGGCGCAATAACCCAAATAGCCGAACAAGCCCGCCATATACCACAGGCAAGATTCTACTCCCCGCTGGTGCTGAACATTGCATCCAGCGAAGGAATTTCATTGAGCGAGCTTGAAAAGATACCGGGTACCGGAAACGAAGGAAGGGTCACGAAAAAGGATGTCCTTCAATATGTATCGGACAGAAATCCGGGAAAAACCGTTCATGCGGCAACAGCGAAAGAACCGCCAGCGGATCCCAAAGCCGGAAACATACAACCCGCGTCACAGCCTGCAGCCAGCCAGGCTTATACTATTCCAGGGGGAAACATCGAGATAATCGAGATGGACCGTATGCGCAAACTGGTCGCGGAACATATGGTACGCAGCAAGCATACCAGCCCGCATGTGACCAGTTTTACAGAGGCCGATGTCACCAATATGGTGCATTGGAGAAACAAAGTGAAAGCGGCGTTCGAAAAAAGGGAAAACACAAGGATCACCTTCACCCCCCTGTTCATAGAGGCAATCGTCCGTTGTATCAAAAAATATCCCCTCATCAATAGTTCCCTCGACGGCGACAAGATCATCCTCAAAAAAGATATCAATATCGGCATGGCCACGGCCCTGCCTACCGGCAATCTCATCGTCCCGGTGATCCGTAACGCAGACCAGTTGAATATCGTAGGCCTTTCCAGGCAGGTAAATACCCTGGCGGAGAACGCACGGAACAGCAGGCTGAAACCGGAAGACACGCAAGGCGGCACTTTTACGATGACCAATGTAGGAACCTTCGGTAGCCTCATGGGTACTCCGATCATCAATCAGCCTNNAAGAGACGCCGGAAGGCGACGCCATCGCGATCAGGCATATGATGTACCTCTCTCTGTCCTATGACCATCGGATCATCGACGGCAGCCTGGGCGCCACTTTCTTAACGGCAGTTGCCAATGAGCTGGAGAGCTTCAACCCCGATAAGGAGTATTAAAATCAAGTATCTATTTCCNNCGAACCGAGTGTGCCACTAGTAGCAACATTTGGATCCGGGCGGGCGGTAATGAATCCCGGCGTACTGCAGGAGATGAGAAACGCAGCGATCATTAAAATAAACAATAAGACTTTCATCTGAATCCCATAAAGGGTATTTGTTTATACTATTGAAAGGATCGGGCCACGACATTTAAGGCAGACCCGGTCAGGATATGTTAGGATATGTCGTGCTTATTCCCCAGTTTGAGAGGATCGGCAATTCGGGATTAAAAAATCTTTTATCTTTATTTCATGTCTACATTCCTCAGGCCCCATAAAACAGTGTCACGGGTAATCACCTTTTTCATAGTATGCTTTTGTTTTTCCGGCATTCGGGTCCGGGCGCAAAACCCCCATCCCAAATTCAAAACGATCGCTTTTTATACCGCAAAAAGGGACGACGCGCATATAAGCTTTGTCGATGATGCCAACCGGTGGTTCCCTAAGATGGCCGCTAAATACAATTTCGTTTACGACTCGACACAGGATTGGAATAATCTGAATGCCGCATTCCTGTCTCAATACCAGGTGGTGATCTTTTTGGACACCCGTCCCGACTCCCTGGACCAGCGGGAAGCCTTCCAGAAATATATGGAGACCGGCGGCGCCTGGATGGGGTTTCATTTTGCAGGCTTTGCGCTGACCCCCTCGTTATTTCCCCAGAACTGGGATTGGTATCATAATCAATTCATAGGAGCGGGTTCCTATGCCAGCAATACCTGGAAACCGGTACCGGCCATCCTGCGTGTTGAAGACAGGAAACATCCGGCTACCCGGCACCTTCCGGAAACCTTCAAATCCGCCCCCAGCGAATGGTATCGATGGACAAACGATTTACGCACCAACCCCGATATTAAGATACTTTTGTCGGTCGATTCGACCAGCTTTCCGCTTGGGACCGGGCCCAAACCAAGTGAAATATGGTATAGCGGCTATTCCCCCATTGCCTGGACCAATAAGAACTACCGGATGGTGTATACGAACATGGGGCATAACGACCTGGACCCTAAGACCAAAGAGGACCTATCCTCCACCTTCGACAGCGAGGACCAGGACAAGTTCATCATAGATGCCCTGCTTTGGCTGGGTAGCGGCAAAAAATAGTGACTCACGTCTTAATTACTCACGTCTTAGTTTGTCTTTTTAAACGCGATTCCCGGTAACCTCCCATCTCCAACCATGAACCCGGTAAGCTTTCCCGTATTGTCCCGGTGAAACAGGATCTCAGAGACCCGTCAATATTTTTTTTCTCCTCCCATTTGTATTTGTAAAACAAGTACACTCAAAATACCAAAATGTTGCTCGCGTCCGGTGGCTTCCGCTTAAAACACATGGTTTAAAATTTCTGGAATTTTTTAAAAGCCATTTGCAGTTCGGCGTTTTTTTCGTAAATTGAAATGAGAGATCCCTAATCGGCCCTTATCCCTAAACCAAAAAAATACTCAGTATGAAAACATTATCCGAAACCTGGTTTGCAGACGGCTATATCGATTTCGAGTTGAAAAAATATACCCTGCTGGCCTATTTACAGGAAATAAACAAGTGTTTCGACCAGAAGAAGTTGTATCCCCAATTGGCGGATATCATCTTCCATTACAACAACCTGGTTGCCTTCCGTGAGAACAAAAAATACCTGCAGGAGCAGTTTCCTAAAAAACTCTCCGGCATACAAATAGAAAAACTGCAAGTCCTCTACGAACAGTTGATCGGGGACGATGAATTGATGCAGGAGCTCGAAGAGATCATCAATTATTCCGCCGATGAAATGAAAAATGCCATCAGCAATGGCACTGAGATTTATGAGTTTGTAGAAGAGAAGCTTGTCATTTTTCCCGTCGGTATCATTCCCCTCGACATCAATGAGGGGTATTTCTTTTTAAGCGAGGGCGGGTACAGCGACACCCGGGTTTACAGGTACCGCCTGAGTTTCTTCGAGCGGCATGATGAGAAATACCGCAGCATCCGCACGGAATACATCGACAGATGGCAGCGCAGCCTGGTAAATACTTATGAGAATATCAAGGCGGAATTGATAAGGGGTAAAGCGAAGATGCCTAACCCGGCCGTCTATTCCATCGAAACGGACCTGAAATTCCCCGTCGATGAGACCCTGCTGCCGATCGCCAAGAGAAGCCTCGTGAGGTATATCAGCAAGGCGGCTTAACAGATTACCTGGCTACCGATTACTTTATTACTATTTTATTACTATTCCAATAATTACCCGTTTGCCATTACCACTCCAGTAATTTCATCACAGCATCGTCGCCTGAAACCGCGTCTGCTGGTCTGGGATGCTTGTCATTGAAGACCGTCAGCTCTTCCACACTCAGTGTCTTGCTATCGCTTTCATCTACCAGCCCGTCTTTCATCATTCCGCTGCTATCCAGGCCCAAATGTTTGATCAGGAAGGCATACACAGGCTGCCGCTTATGAGGGCCATTATCATGTACATCATTGGGCAGATGGACATTTTCCACGTTCTCAGGTACGCCATACCAGCTATAGAGGGTCCGGATATAGGGATACTCCACGTTAGGAACGTTCTTTGTCCAATCGCCGCCGTCCGATACGAGCAGCATGGGCCGGGGAGCCGCCAGGGAAGCGATCTCCACGTTATTGGTAATATGGGTGGGCCGGTGGTGGATGGGCATGCCGCTCTCACAAGTGCAGCCGCCGAAAAAATGCGCCGAGACCATGACCACCGGTACGGAAACCTTGACCCGGTTGTCAATGGCTGTCAGGATGAAAGTCTGCGTACCTCCTCCCGAAGTGCCGGTCGCAGCTATGCGGTTGGTATCGATATGCGGGAGGGAAAGCAGGAAATCGAGCGCACGGNNCTCAAGGGTGTTCATTTCCGGGCGCGGCTTGACCCATCCGTGTTCGTCAACGGCATGGGCCAGGTTGAGAGGGATCTGGGTCATGTCCCCGTAGCCGACCATATCATACGCGAAGACGATGGCGCCCAACCGGGCCAGTGTCGCGTAACCTTTCTGCATCTGCTCCTGGAAGCGGGCGTCGGGGTTGGTGAAATGACCATGCGGGCAAAGCACGCCGGCTATGGAAGACGATTTTTTATCGGGCACATATAGATTCCCTGTCAGGTAATAGCCCGGAAGGGTCTCGATGGCAATATTCTCGACGATATATCCCTTCTCCTTATGACGGCCGTTATGGATCACTTTCAGCGGTTGATGGGGCATACGGTTCAGTTCCGCGCCGTCAAGGATGCCCTGGCGGATCATTGCCGCTCTTTGCTCCCACGAAGCCCGGTCATGATATACGGTAGAAAGTCCCTGCAAGACCTGTGCAGCCTGCTCTTCCGTATAATAAGCGCCCTGGCATAGATCGGGCCGGGCGGCGTTTGGCTGGGCGAAAGCGATCGGCCCCAGCAGCACAAAAAAAGCCAAAAACATGCCCGCGTAGCGAACAAAATAAATGGATTGGCAGAACCGAAAAGTTTGGAAGGAGCGGGAGAGCTGTGTTAACACTTGCTGACTTTTTGATGGTGGGTATGAATGTACAGATTTTTTTGGCTCCGGCACCCGGAATGCACACT
>PLXD01000604.1 GCA_003151295.1 Chitinophagaceae bacterium
GCCAAAGCCGTCTCGCTGATGATGACCAACCCCGGATCTTCCGCCGACTACCAGGGCTGGGACCTCGTAAAGCACCCGGGTGTATATAAAGCAGGCATCCCTACCCTAAGCGGGACAGGCGCAGAAGTTTCCAGGACGACCGTACTAACGGGACCTAAGAAAAAATTAGGGATGAACTCGGATTTCACACCTTTCGACCAGATCGTGCTGGACCCTGAATTAGCCGCCAACATGCCGGCAAACCAGCGATTTTACACCGGCATGGACTGTTATATCCATTGCATTGAAAGCCTCCAGGGAACCTTCCTGAACGAATTCAGCAAGTCTTATGGCGAAAAAGCCCTTCAGCTCTGCCAGAAAGTCTTCCTGGAGAAAAAAGGATGGGATGAAGAGTCCGATGATCAGCTAATGATGGCGTCCTATGCCGGGGGCATGAGTATCGCCTATTCGCAGGTCGGAGTGGCCCATGCCGTCAGCTATGGGCTCAGCTATCTCCTGGGTACCAAACATGGTATCGGGAATTGCATCGTATTCGACAAGCTTGGGGAATACTATCCCGAAGGCGTTCATGAATTCAAGAAAATGGTTGAGAAAAACAAGATCGATATCCCGCAACATATCACAAAAGGATTAACGGATGCGCAATTTGACGCGATGATCGACGTTTCCATGGTAATGAAGCCTTTATGGGAAAATGCCCTGGGAAAGGACTGGGAAAAGATCATGACCCGGGAAAAGCTGAGGGTTTTGTACGAGCAGTTCTAGCGTTATCAGGGCGTAAAATCACACTATGATGCAAAAAACCGGTACTCCTGGTATAAAAAAACTGATCTTTCCCTGGTCCGCCGTCTTTCCGGTACTGTTATTTTTCGCCTGCTGGTCCTGCACCAAACCGACTCCGCCCGCTAAGGTCGTCATTACACCCCTCCAGATCCTTATCAATTCGGATACCACCCTGAATCTTTTTCATGCTGCCATCCTGCAAGCCAACGACGCCGCACTGCTGGGAACGCAATCCGTTACCGTATTGGCGCCTGTCGATTCCGGCTTTTTCGCGTCGGGCTATACGATCGATGTTATCGATTCCCTTGCTGCTTATCTAGCGGATGGTCTTGTTCGCTATCATTTCATCACGACTTCCCCTATCAGCCCGTCTCCGGTCGTCAACGGCCCCTATAATACGCTGCTGGGAATACCCGTCTACCTGACCCGGGATAGTCTTTCGAATGTCTATTTCAATGGCACTAAAGCCACATTGGATACCGTCAACGCGGGGAACGCTGTCGTTTATAAATTACAATCCCCGCTGGCGACGCCTTACGATTCACTCGACATTCTGCTGGCATCGGATTCAAACTACTCTTTGCTGGCGGAAGCATTCCTGCAGACAGGCTTGTACGATTCTTTGGGAAGCGGTAACTATACGCTGCTGGCACCTGATAATAATGCCTTCATAAATGCCGGCTACACGGATATCCCGACCATCGACTCTTCTAACCTGACCGTACTAGCCAACCTGTTGAAGTACCAGGTGGCGGTCGGCCTTTATTTTACCAATAATTTATCGACCACGTCCAGCCTCAATTCCCTTCAGGGAGAGTCCATTGCCGTCTCTTCGCAAAATGGCGGCTTTCAATTCACTGGAAAAAGCAATAGCAGTCCGGCCAATTTGCTGGTTCGCAATACGCTTGCAGGCCGTAATATTATCGTCCATAAGACCGACGAGTTGCTCCTTCCCTAAGAATAGGGCAAACAGGAGTCGCAGCCCTGCGGATTTGAACACATCTGCTCCTGTTTTTTAATATTATGAATTGGATGCGTTCTGTATTTTTGAATAATTCTTAGTCTTTATTAATACTGTACAATGCTCAGCCTGAATGACATCAAAAACCTCTTGCAGCACAATCGTCTTACGGATTTCGTGAAATTGAACAAGCTGACGCCCAGGGATATAGCAGATTTTACGAATCGTCATAGCAAATGGGCCAGTAAATTGTTCCAGCACCTGGATACCAAAAATGCCGCCCGGGCCTTTAAATTCCTGCGGAAAAAGAAGCAGGAGAGCATCATCAAATCCCTTCCTGACGAGAAGGCAGCGGAGCTCCTGAACGCACTCCAGCCGGATGACCGTACGGCATTCCTGTCGATGCTGCCCGGCAATGCGGTAAAAGAGCTCCTCAAGGTTCTTACACCGGAACACCGAGCCAAGACCCTGGAGCTGCTGGGATACCAGGAAGATTCGGTTGGCCAGTTGATGACACCGGATTATGTGGCGATAAAAACGAATGAAACCTGCCGCCAGGTATTGGATATCATCAGGCAGCGGGGGCATGTTACTGAGAATCTCAATTTCCTGTTTGTGATCGATGACAAAGGGGTGCTCATCGACGATATCAATATCAAGGACTTCCTAGTAGTGGATCCGGGAACAACGGTAGCCCAGATCATAGATTCCCAATTTATAGCCCTGAACGTAAACGATCCGCAGAAAGAGGCGATACGGGTATTCCGGAACAATAGCCGTTTTGCCTTGCCGGTGACGGACAATAACGGGGTGCTCCTCGGTGTTGTCACGCTCGATGACGTACTGCGACTGGCGGAAAAGGAAGATACCCGTGAAATACAAAAGATCGGGGGGTCCGAAGCACTGGATGAGCCCTACAACACGATCTCGTTTGGCAACCTGATCAAAAAAAGGGCGGGCTGGCTGATCATATTATTCCTGGGTGAGATGTTGACAGCCACGGCGATGGGTCATTTCGAAGGAGAGATCGCCAAGGCTACCGTGCTGGCGCTTTTTATTCCCCTGATCATTTCGAGCGGAGGTAATTCGGGAAGCCAGGCCTCTTCTATTATCATCCGTGCCATGGCGCTTGGGGAGATCGGCTTTCGTGATTGGTGGCGCGTTATACGGCGGGAGGTCCTTTCGGGGCTTACACTCGGCCTGTTGCTTGGCATCGTGGGTTTCATGCGTGTATTCATCTGGCAAAAATTTGGTCTTCACGATTACGGCGTGCACTGGATCCTCGTGGCTTCCACGGTATTCTTTGCGCTAATCGGTGTAGTTACGTGGGGTACGCTATCGGGAAGCGTGTTACNNGATGTGACTGGTCTTATCATTTACTTTACGGTCGCTTACGTAATTATGCAGGGGAAATTATTGTAGGCAGGCATCCGGTTTTTTGATCATTTCTTCTTATAAACCGGAACAGTACTGCAGGGTTCGCCGTACATGATACTTTTTACTACCGGCCGCAATCGCTTCGTGATTTCCATGTAAGCCACTCCGCCGATAGACAGGTCGCCACATCCTTTTACCACGACCCTTTTATCTGTGAATGCGGAGAGATCGATCGCGGCGATTCGATCCATAAAAGTTTGTTGAAGAGCATTTTTCTCGTCTCCCATGACGATGGCCACGGCGATCGGCTGCAGATAAGAAGCGATCAGCATATAGGCCCATGCAGGGATGATGGCATCCCCCGTGCAGGTGACGGCAACTATTTTATCCTGGTATTGAGTCCAGTCCGTGTTTTGCAGGCCGGCCCTGAAATCCTTCTCCCGGAGGATCTGTTCCATGAATAAATAAGGCTTCAGATCGAACAAAGCCGTCTCCTGCCGGGGATAGTAGTCTTCCAGGTCAAGTGTCAGCAGAGCGCTTTGCGCTATTTTGTTGAGGATCTCTTCGCTCATGGGGTTCTCTGGATTTGTATGGTACAACAGAAAACACAGCCTAAAAGTTTATAAAAGCCATCCTTAGATAGTTCCTTAGAAGAATTTACTCCTGTAGTCTTTAATGGTAGCGTTTTTCTTAAGCAGTTCGATGGCCTGGTAATTAATCCTCGATTTCTGCTGCTGCTCCTGTGCGAATCGTTGTTGTTCGAGGTCTATGCCCGGATTGGCCTTTGCGCTGACATTTTCGATTTTGATTACGAATACGCCTCCGNNGGCGATGCGGGTTTGCCTTGCAATTGCTTATCGAATGAAGCTCCGATCACTTTTGCTTCTTGTCCCACATTCGGGATATAGGGAGCAGCAAACAGGATGCTATCCGAACGTTGTATTTGTTGGGAAGTTGCTGCAGCCACGGCTTCGAGGGTTGCGGCATTACCAATCTTCCGGGTGATCAGCTCGGCTTTTTTCCGGTTGCGTAAAATGGGCTCGACCCTCGGCCTTGCCTTGGCAGGGCTCGCGGTCCCTTCTTTATT
>PLXD01000063.1 GCA_003151295.1 Chitinophagaceae bacterium
AATAAAGCAATTTCCCGATAGTGCAGCCTTAAAATGTGACAATGATGAAAGATCGGAATAATGAAATCTCACAGTGAGCACTGCCGCAATAAGGCAATGCTGCAATTATGCAGATTTCATATGTCTTTCAGACTTGAAGCCTGTTGATGCAATCAACGCCTAAAGCACATAACAAAGTCTTGGAAACATAACAATGTCTCGTGCATAGCCACATCGGGTTCACAGCGCATCTACATCCGGAATGATGACGACGCTGCGGAATTTTTTGTGATTGTGAAGGATCGCCGTCTGCTGCTGTATGACATGCTTGGCAAATGGGATGAGCCGGGGCTCTTTGGGAAGCTTGAACATCAGCTCCATCAGGAACTGGTTGCGTATACGGTTAACCACGGGCTCTGCCGGACCTACGAGATATTTCCCGAATTCGGGACGCAAATTGTTCGCGAATAGATGCGCGGCAGAATGAACGACTTCCGGGTCCTTATGCCGGAAGGTGATCAGGATGACCCGGGTATAGGGCGGATATTGAAAATTTCTTCGGCCCACGATCTCATGACGGAAAAACTCCCGGTAGTCATGTGCCTGCAGATATCCCAGCACCGGGTGCTGCGTATTGGAGACCTGTATCAGCACCCTACCCTTTCCATCCTTTCTGCCGGCACGGCCGCTGACCTGCTCCATCAGTTGAAAGGCCCGTTCGTTGACGCGGAAATCGGCGAAGCTCAGGATGCTGTCGGCGTCGAGGATCCCTACCAGGTCCACGTGTTCGAAGTCGAGCCCCTTCACGACCATCTGTGTGCCTACCAGGATATCGATGCGCCGCTGTTCGAACTGCTGGATCAGGCTATCGTGTGCCGTTTTGCCCCGCACACTGTCGATGTCCATACGGGCTACACGAGCCTCGGGGAAGACCTCTTCCAGGTGTTCTTCGATACGCTCGGTCCCGAAATTGCGTTGCAGGAACTGGTGGTTGCCGCAGGCCGCACAGACAGTCACCGGCGGGTATACGGTACCGCAATAATGGCAATGGAGCTTATTAGTGAGCTTATGGAAGCTGAGCGAGACATCGCAGTTCTTGCATTGCGGGATCCAGCCGCATACTTCACAGACCTGGTAAGGCGAATAGCCGCGTCGGTTCTGGAAGAGGATGACTTGTTTACCTGCGGCGAGGGACTCCCCGATGGCTTCCTGCAGGGGTGGAGTCAGGATAGGCTTGTTCTTCTCCTTGCTGACGATCTTCCGCGTATCGATGATCACGATATCCGGCAATTTCACATTGCCGAAGCGTTCATTCAGCTCCGCCAGCCCGTATTTCCCCGAAGTGGCGTTGAAATAACTTTCCACCGAGGGTGTGGCGCTGCCGAGCAGGACCCTGGCTCCGAATAATGAGGAATAATAGACGGCGGCATCACGGGCATGGTAACGGGGCGCCGGTTCCTGCTGTTTATAGGAGGAGTCATGTTCCTCATCGACGACGATAAGTCCCAGGTCTTCGAAGGGCAGGAATAAAGAGGACCGGGCACCCAGGACGACCTTTATCTCTCCGCTGCGGATCTTGTTCCATATTTCTAGGCGCTCGTTCTGGCTGAACTTACTGTGATAGATGCCGATATACCCCCCGAAATGTTTCTGCAGCCGGCGAATGATCTGCGAAGTGAGGGCGATCTCCGGAAGGAGGTAGAGCACCTGTTTGCCTTGCCTGACGACCTCTTCGATCAGTTTGATATACAACAGGGTCTTTCCACTGGAAGTGACGCCATGCAGGAGGCAGACGGATTTATCGCGAAGCTGGATCGTCACCTGTTCGAAAGCCAGCTGCTGGGCAGGTGTCAGTTCAAAATCTATTTCAATATTCCGGGGCAGGTATTTAATGCGATCTACGGACCGCTTCTCCACCAGGAGTATATTTTTTTCTATCAGCCCTTTCAGCTGGGCATCGGAAGCACCGGATTTCTTCAGCAGGCCCGCACGGGTGACCTCGCCTTCCGTCTTCGAGAGATGGAGGTAGGCCAGGAGCAATTCCATTTGCTTGGGCGCGCGCGTACCNNTCATCATGATAGGAAGGGCTTAGCAGGACATAGCTCTCTTTTTTGGGGGAATAGGTCTCTTTCAACGCCTCCCATACGAAGCATACTTTTTTCTCGATCAACCGCTTGATCACCGGGTATACACGCGAGGAATCCAATAGCTCCTGTACTTCGGAGAGCTTCAGCTCCCGCTTGATCAGGAGGGCTTCGGCGACCAGGAATTCATCGTTGTCGAGATGGGTAAAATCCTCCCCGGTCTCTTCATTATAGACCAGGATGGATTCGCTGCTGAGCTTGAAATGAGCGGGCAACGCTGCCGCCATCACTTCTCCTTCGCTGCACAGGTAATAATTTGCTATCCATTCCCATAATTGGAGCTGGGCGGCATGGACGATCGGCGCTGCGTCCAACACGTTAAGCAGTTCCCTTGGTTCAAATGCCTGGGGTTTGTCGTAATGGATCCTTTTGACGAGGCCGGCATATTTTTTATTTTTCAGCGTCACTTCCACCCTGCAGCCGGTCCTGATCTGCTCACGGAATGCCTCCGGCACTGACCAGGTATAGTTCTTCGGTAATGCGAGCGGTATAATGACTTCTGCGTACATAGTAGTTTCGAGACGCAAAAATAGCTCATAGCTAACAGCTTATAGCTTATAGGGAGCGTTATTTAAAAATTGCTAATGACAGTCGCATTGCCATTCCGCGCCAAGCTCTATACAGGTGACAACTATTAAAGATCCTTCTTCCCGGCTGTTCGGGGAAGGAACTGCAAAGATGATGCGCAGGTGCTGCCCTTCCTTCGTATAGCCTTCCAGGGCGTATTTGGGATCCGGACGGCCATCGGGCTCACTTTTCCGGTAATCGATCTCCCCGTTCTCCAGAATTTCCCGCACCTCTTTTTCCGTAATATGGCGGCAGTCCATCCGGCAACGGGCGTGGCATGTCAGGATCAGCCGCCCGGCTTTCCGGTCGATCGGTTCCCCGCTTGCGGTATTATTCGTCGAACCGGGGCGGGATGGGAGTGGATTTATAGGCTGCGGGACCACCGAAGGTCCCTGGCACCGGATGAACAGCAGGGAAAGAAATACGGAGAGCAGGAATGAACGGGCGAAGGACAGCAATAAACGGGCTCTCACGAAAACGGCTCTCACGATCTTATGGTAATTTAAGGCCAAATATACATCCGTCCCTTGTACTTCGGGGGGTTCAAGGTATCTTTGCAGACTTATTATGGATCGAAACAAGACAGTGGCTTTTCATACATTGGGGTGCAAGCTCAATTACTCCGAGACCTCTACCCTCTCCCGCATGCTGGAGAAAGAAGGTTTTGAAAAAAGGGAGTTTGATGAGCCTGCGGACGTGTATGTGATCAATACCTGTTCTGTCACGGAAAACGCCGATAAGGAATGCAGGCACCTGGTCAGGCGTATACAACGCCAGTCACCGGAAAGTCTCGTAGTCATTACCGGCTGCTATGCCCAGTTGAAGCCCCGGGAGATCGCCTCTATCCCCGGCGTAGACCTGGTCCTGGGGGCAGCAGAAAAATTCAATATCGTACAACACCTGAAAGAATGGTCAAAGGGCGACCCGACGAAGATCTGCAGCTGCGATATCGGGGAGTTGAGCAGCTTCCACGCTTCTTTTTCTCTCAATGACAGAACGCGGACCTTTCTGAAAGTGCAGGATGGGTGCGACTATAACTGTTCCTTCTGCACCATTCCGATGGCTCGTGGCAAGAGCCGCAGCGATACCATTGCCGGTGTCCTCCGCAATGTAGAAGAAGCCGTGGCGGCGGGTGTGAAAGAAGTCGTGCTGACCGGTGTGAACCTCGGTGATTTCGGGCGATCCGAAGTCGCGTTAACCGGTGACGAAACCAATTTTTTTACATTGATACGTGAACTGGAGCAGGTAGAAGGCATTCAACGCTACCGGATCTCTTCTATCGAACCCAACCTGCTCAGCCCGGAGATCATAGAATGGGTAGCCGGCAGCAGCAAGTTCATGCCCCATTTTCATATACCCCTGCAGAGCGGGAGCAACCGGATACTGGCATCGATGCGTCGGCGTTACAAGCGGGAACTCTATGCGGAGCGTGTGCAGCAGATCAAGGCCCTGATGCCTCATTGCGCCATTGGGGTCGACGTGATCACCGGCTTTCCGGGAGAGACCGGAGTTGAATTCAGGGAGACCGTCGATTTCCTGCAAGGGTTGGAGGTATCCTATCTCCACGTATTCACTTATTCGGAAAGAGATCATACCAAGGCACTGGAGATCAAACCGGTGGTGCCCATCGCTACCCGCCAGGAACGCAATAAGATCCTGCGCAACCTTTCCTACATGAAAATGCAGTATTTTACCGCCCAGCACCAGGGACAAGTCCGCAAAGTGCTATTCGAAAAACAAGCCCATGATACCTTGATGGAAGGCTATACCGATAACTATATCAAGATCACGACACCCTACCGGGCAGAGTGGGTCAACCAACTGGTGGACTGGACAATTTAAACAAAAAAGGCAAAGTTTTGTTACCTTGTATAGAGGAAACATGCGAAAATTCCAGGTGACCATACAATTCGAGATGGATGACGACTTTGCAGCCTTGGTTCCGCTGCATCGTACTTATATCAATCGCCTGATAGAACAGGGAATTATCGATCATTATGTGGTCACCATGGAGACCCAGCATGTCTGGATCACTTTCTCCGCAGAAAACAAGTCACAGGTAGAAGAATGGCTTTCCAAATCTCCCCTGAACAAATATTGGACTTTCGAGATCAACGAGCTGTTCGTGGTTGACGGATTGCTGTATCGCCTGCCAGTCGTTCAGCTCAACTGATCCGGTCAATTCCACCTGTCAGTAAAATAGCATGTATTTATAGAAGGCGACAAAATCGCGGAGCAGTCCGTAGAGATCGTTCTGGAAATAGACATCCGAAGATGCGCCGTAGATATTTTTAAATCCCAGCTTACGAATGATGTATTTTGTGCGGGTGATATGATAGAAGCTGGTCACTGCGATGGCGGATGAGAAATGAAGGGAATCATCCAGCTTGAGGAAATCCCTGGCCGTCAGGTAAGTATTTTTCCCCCTATTGTCTTCAATGATCCGGTCGGCGGGTACATTTTCAGCCATCAGGTATCTTTTCATGGCCATACCTTCCGGCACATGGAACTCCCCTTCTCCTCCGCTGACCATTATTTTTTGCACGCGGCCTTCCATATATAACTTATAGGCCTTGTCTATCCTGCCTTTCAGCCAGGGGGACAAGCTGCTGTCGGCGTAGACGGTATTGCCCAACACGATGGCGATATCCGCTTTGCCCTCATAGTCATGGAGCCCGTCAAAGCATGCATATGCGACATGGAGGCAGAACCAGGTCAGGAAGAGAATAGCAAGTAATTTCAGTCTGTTTTTAGTACGTGAAAGGGTCTTCATTTTTTATTTGCCGCCCAGGCGGGTTTGTGTTTCATCAATTTTTTATAAATGGGGCATGTTTCGATATGGGCTCCCGGGAGGTAACCGGTGCTCATCAGGAATTCACCTACGATCTCACCGCCGGTAAAGCGGAAAGTATTCTTAAACAATTTTACCCATCCTTCCTTGGTGGAAGGGTGATGACTATCCAGCCAGTTCTTAAAGGAGCCCTGTTCTTTTTGTAGCCGCAGGAGGGTCTTTGCATTTTCTATGGTAGCGGCAATCTTCAGCCTGTTGCGTATGATGCCTTCATCGGCTAATAGTCGGTCGACTTGTTTTTGCCCATAGCGGGCGACCCGGGCAATCTCGAAATTGTCGAATGCGCGGAAAAAATTGTCCTTCTTTTTCAGGATGGTCGTCCAGGAGAGGCCGGCCTGGTTGATCTCCAGGATCAGCCTGGCAAACAGCTCATCGTCGCTTTCGATCGGGAATCCGTATTCCCGGTCATGGTAATGGACATGGACATTGTCCTTTTCCATTCGCAAAACGGCTTCGCAATAGCTGGAAGGTTTCTCCATGGCTGATTATTTGAGGCGAAAATAAACAAATCACCCGCGAAAAAAGAAAAACCCTCATTATATTGCATCGACTCGATGCTACCCATATCAGTAACTTATTAAACACAGCAAGAAGATGTCATCCCGAATTTCATTTTTAGCAGGGGGGGTATTCCTGTTATCCTTATCGTTGTCTCTCCCCTTGTCTTCTTTTAGCCAGTCCGTATCCGCAAGGCAGGATAGCGTCAGCCCGGCAGAGCCGTTCTCTCACTATGACCCCCAGGCACTCTTCGCACCGGGTTTCTATAGCGACAGGGACCGCGCCTTCCGTTCCGCCAATGGAGCTCCGGGAAGCAAGTACTGGCAGAACCGGGCCGACTATACCATTCATGCTTCCCTGGACACTGCCAACGACCAGCTGGATGGCAGCGAGGACATCCATTATATTAATAACAGCCCGGATTCATTGTATTCTTTATGGCTGCAACTCGATCAGAACACCTACCAGAAGGATGCGCGTTCCCGCTATTATACCGGTTCTGCCGCCGATGAGTCTACGAATGGATACCAGCTCTTATCGGTCCGGGTAGAACGCAACGGACAGGTACTGAAGGCCGATCCCATCATCACGGATACCCGGCTGCAGCTCCGGCTGGACCAGGCCCTTCCGGGTAGTGGCGGCAAGATCAATATCGAGATCCAATACCGTTATACCGTTCCGGGCCCTTTTGGGGGACGAACGAATCATGGAGAAACGCAGAACGGAAAGAGCTATGAGATCGCACAGTGGTATCCGCGCATGTGCGTGTACGATGACCTGGAAGGATGGAATACCCTGCCTTTCCTGGGGAGCGGGGAATTCTACTGCGAATATGGCGATTTCGATTACCGGGTCACGGTCCCCTGGAATATGCTGGTGGCGGGTTCCGGGGAATTGCAGAATCCCGGCGAGGTCCTGACCCAACAGCAGATCATCCGGCTGGCCATGGCCGCTAAAAGTGATAATACCGTCCTGATAAGATCTGCCGCGGAGATAAAAGATCCGTCCAGCCGTCCGGTACAGAAGGGGATGCTGACCTGGCATTTCCGCATGCTCAATACCCGCGATGTGGCTTTCGGCGCTTCTGCCGCCTATATCTGGGACGCTGCCCAGGTGAATCTTCCGGAGGGTAAAAAGTCGCTGGCCATGTCCGTATACCCGGTTGAGAGCGACGGCAACGGCGCCTGGGGCAGGGCGACGGAATACCTGAAAGCGTCGATAGAATATTTTTCCGCTACCTGGCTACCCTATCCCTATCCGGTAGCTGTCAACGAAGCCGGCCTCGCCGGCGGGATGGAATATCCCGGCATCGTCTTCGACGGCATCAACGATAAGGGGAAGGATCTGTACTGGGTGACGGCGCATGAGATCGGCCATAACTGGTTCCCGATGATCGTAGGTTCCGACGAGCGACGCTATGGATGGATGGATGAAGGGTTCAATACCTTTATAGATATCTATGCTTCGGATGCATTCCACCAGGGGGAATATGCTCCCAAGCGTGACGGGGAATATGCTCCGGGAGGAGGGAATCCTGCTGCCGAGATCCTACCCTTACTTTCCGATCCGGAGGCGCCGGTAATCATG
>PLXD01000571.1 GCA_003151295.1 Chitinophagaceae bacterium
AAATTTTTGACCAAAGAGGGGTATCCGGCCATTAGCCCGCCCTGGGGGACACTGAATGCCATCAACCTGAATACCGGAGAATACATATGGAAAACCCCTTTGGGCGAGTTTGAGGAGTTAAAGAAAAAAGGCATACCGGTAACCGGGCGGGAAAATTATGGCGGGTCGGTAATTACCGCTGGCGGCTTGCTGTTTATCGCGGCAACAGCCGACAGAAAGTTCAGGGCGATCGATAAGAGCAATGGAAGAATCCTGTGGGAAGCCAATCTCCCGGCTTCCGGTGTTGCTACTCCCGCAGTATATGCTGTAAATGGCAGGCAATATGTGGTAATTGCCTGCGGGGGTTCAAAATGGGGTGGAAAGCAGAGCGATGCGTATGTGGCGTTCGCATTGCCTTAAAATTCATGTAAACTCATCTGAATACAACTCAGCTTCCTGGTTGTTCACAGCTCCAATGGCCTTATCCACAGGTTTTCCACTGTAATTCACTTTAAATACACTGATTTGCTCCTTTCGCAGACCGAAAATCCTCCATAACTCTCACGGAATCAGTTAGATTAGGGTAATACGCTATTGTGGAAAAATTAAATTTTTCAAATCCGGCTCAATAAGTGGTAAAAAGTGTTATTTTGTGTTAGTTTATGTTGCTCACTGGTTCAACTCCTCGTAAATGATTGGTTTTCTTGGCGAATACGAAGCTACACTGGACTCAAAAAGTCGCTTCCTTCTGCCGGTTGGCTTCAAAAAGCAGTTACCGGAAGAGGGGGATACCCAGTTTGNNCAAACCGGGGATTTGAAAAGTGCCTGAGCCTGTATACAATGAAAAGCTGGGAACCCATATTTTCGGAGATCAGCAAGTTGAATGATTATGATCCTAAAGTTCGTGAATTCCGGAGATATTTCCTCAATGGGGCAACCATTGCAGAATTAGATTCCGCCGGTCGTATCCTGGTTCCTCAAAACCTCAGGGAGCATGCCGGTCTCGAAAAGGACATCGTCCTGGTATCAGCCGTCAACAAAATAGAAATCTGGGATAAAATAAAATACCAACAGTTCTTTGAATCTTTTTCACCCGAAAATTTCAGCGCCATCGCTAACCAGGTGATGAACCCGGGGGGACAGGAGAAGTGACAACGCCGGGCTCAGACTACCATCTGCCTGTGATGTTGCAGGAGACGCTTGCGGGATTGCAGATAAGACCCGGGGGCGTGTATGTCGATTGCACATTCGGAGGAGGGGGGCATTCCAGGGGGATACTTGGGCAATTGGGTAGCAAGGGAAAATTATTGGCCTTTGACCAGGATGACGATGCCAGACGAAATCTCCCGGAAGATCCGCGACTCGTCTTCCTGCCGCACAACTTTCGTCATATCGCACGGTTCCTCCGTCTCCACAAAGTGGCTGGAGTAGATGGGATCCTGGCGGATCTGGGTGTCAGCAGCCATCAATTCGATGAGGGGGAAAGAGGGTTCTCTATACGGCTTGAAGGCGACCTGGATATGCGCATGGACAAAAGACAGACCCTGACGGCTTTCGAGGTGGTCAATACCTATAGCGAAGCCCAATTACACAAATTATTCGAGAAGTATGGGGAAGTGACCAATTCCAGAACCCTTGCCAAAGCCATTGTGGATCTGAGGAAGAGCGTATCGCTGAAGACCAGCCGGCAATTTAAAGCTGCTCTGGGCGGGCTGGTGAAAGGGAATCCCAATAAATACTTTGCCCAGGTTTTTCAGGCTTTGCGTATTGAAGTAAATGACGAATTGGGAGCTCTTACAGAAATGTTGCAGCAGATCCCTGACCTCCTGCATTCAGGCGGCCGTGTTGCCATCATCACTTTTCATTCGCTCGAAGACCGTATCGTGAAAAATTTTTTTAAACGGGGTTCATTCGGGGAAGAGGACACCTCAGACCCATTCGGACAACCCACAATAATACCCGTCTTAAAACCCATAACAAAAAAGCCCGTCATTCCGGGTGAGAAAGAATTAAAGAGTAATCCAAGGTCCCGTAGCGCGAAACTTAGAATTGCGGAAAAGATTTAACGCGAATGAGATTTAACGCGAAAAAGGGGAACGCGAATGAGGATGACGCGAATAATGCGGATACGATATAATGCGGATACGATATAAAGCGGGAAGATATAAAAAAAGATAATGACCGATACGAATAAAAAAGAAGCGGGTAAAGAAACGAGGATCAGCCTGAAAGGATTGCTGAGCCATGAATGGATCGTGAAGAATATTTCCTTCTTCCTGTTCCTCGCGGCTTTGGGGGTTGTCTATATCTATAATGGTCATTATGCTGAAAAGACGATCCGCGATATCGGCAGGACCAGTAAAGAGTTGAAGGAAATGCAATATGAATATAAGACCCTGAGGAGTGAAGTAATGTTTCGAAGCAAGCAAAGTGAACTGGCCAAAGCAGTAGCACCCTTCGGCCTGAAAGAGCTGACAGCGCCACCAGTGATGATTACGGATAGTATAAAATAAAATGGAAGTCAAACGCGATATATTATGGAGGGTCTACCTATGCTTTATCGGCATAGTGGTGTTTGGCATTTGCGTGCTGGGCAGGGCTTTCTACATACAACGTATCGAGGGGGCACATTGGAGAGGAATGAGCGATAGCCTTCATCAGAAATTCGTCGAACTGGAAGCCGAAAGAGGTACGATCTACAGCGCTGACAACAGCATGCTCAGCACTTCCATCCCTTATTTCAATATGTATATCGACTTTAAGGCAGACGGGCTGCGTGAAAAGAACGGGAAACGTTTTAAAGAGAATATTGATTCTCTATCTATTTGCCTGGCAGCGCTTTTCAAAGATCAGTCGGCAGCCGCTTACAAACGGGAACTCCTGGGTGGTTACCGGGCAATTGACCGGTATTTCCTTTTACAAGCAAACCTGACCTTCGAACAATATAAGACGCTTCGGAGCTTTCCCCTGGTGCGCCAGGGAAGGAACAAGAGCGGATTTATCGCGGAGCTGGTCAATAAGAGATTGAATCCATTCGGCTTGCTGGCCAATCGTACCATTGGCCTGGCAAGAAGGAATTGGCAGAAGGTAGGCCTGGAACGTACCTACGATACCCTTTTAAAAGGAGAGAGCGGCAAGCGGCTGGTCCGCTACATTGCCGGAGGCACTTATATTCCCGTTGAAGGCTATGAGATCGAATCGGAGAACGGGAAAGATATTGTCACTACCCTGGATGTCAATATCCAGGACATTGCCGAGAACGCGCTCCTGAAAGAGTTGACGCAAAACCAAGCCGAACATGGGACCTGGATTGTCATGGAAGTAGCGACAGGCAAGATCAAAGCCATTGCTAACCTGGGGCGTCAGTCTGATGGCAGCTATTGGGAAGATCTCAATTATGCCATCCGCGCGTCCGAACCCGGCTCCACCTTCAAACTGGCAACCATGCTTTCCCTGCTGGAAGACAAGAACGTAAAGCTTACCGATAACGTCAACCTGGAGGGCGGCGTCTCGAAAGTTGCGGGCCGCACCGTCTATGACAGTGAGAAGCACGGAGAGACCAAAGTAACGGTAAAACACGCATTCGAGCTTAGCTCTAATGTCGGCATAGCAAAACTGGCCTATACGCAT
>PLXD01000227.1 GCA_003151295.1 Chitinophagaceae bacterium
ATCTTTTTGTTTCCATAATTGGTTTGGGAGGGCGACGGGCTGGCTATTTACTATAAACGGCTTTCCAGGGGAACTTTTGGGACGCCCGTGTATGATCCGGCAACCCGGATGATGGTCGTGGAGAAAAAGGATCTTCTAATGATCCTGGAAGGGGTGGAGATCCGGTTCCGGAAGCGTTACGGCCGGTCTGCCATGCGGCAGCTCGCATAAGGAAAAATTATCTGAAAATAGTTGAATATATATTTGCGTATATGTATCTACGTTAGTATATTTGCTATCGTGAAGCCTGACGTCATTTACACCCTCCCCGAAGCACTCCAACAAATCGCCTCTTTACATCAGGTGCAGGCTGATCTCTCCGACAACCTCACCCAGGAACGGGCCGTATTCACCCGGATCATTCAGGAATTGACCATCGGCAATGCTACGCTGAAAGAAGAGAAGCAACAAGTCACCCGGTGGCTGGCTGCTGAACAGGAACGAGGGATAGATAAAGATAGGCAAATCACTGCGTCGCAACAGGACAATGAGCAATTGCGGCAACAACTAGCTGATCTTCAATAGAAAGTGGAAGAAGGGATCCGCAAAGGCTGGCAGTTGGAGGAACTCCAGACCATGTTATTCGGGCAGCGGAGCGAAAAATTTATTCCCGATCCTGCCGATACCCGGGACGGCTATTCAGCAAACGCTAGGACCGGATTTTGATGCTATAGAAATAGAGGCTATTATAAGGGAGGCCTCGATCTCTCCCGCTCAGGAAGACCAACTGGTACCGACACCCAAAACAAGCCGGAAGCAAAAGCGACATCAGGCACATAAAGGCAAAAGGCCTACTCCTACCCATATCGAAACCCAAACAATTGTTTTTGATGTCCCCGGAGATAAGACTGGCTTCAAAAGGATGGGAAAGAAGACATCTATTTATTACGATTATGTTCCCGGTAAAATAATTAAAAAGATTGAGGAGCATTTGCAATATATCAGCGAAGACGGGGAAACAATCATAGCCACTCCGGTACTTCCCCGCATGATCGAAAGAGGTACGGTGAGCAACGGGTTGCTGGCTCATATGCATAGTGAGCGGTTCGTATATTATGTTCCCTACTACCGGTGGTTGCAGCGCTTTGAACGAACACTGGGTTTATCTTTTGCGGCCTCGACGGTTGATCATTGGGAGGAAGTCTGCTATAAAAAACTGAAGCGCCTCTTAAAGCTGCTCAGGAAGATGATCCAGCGAGCCAGTTATCTGAAAGCCGATGAAACCTCCCTTCGATATCTCCATGACGTTGGCCGGGGAAAAGCTTCCACCGGTTGGCTTTGGGTCTTTCTGGCTCCGGAACTTAAGCTCATTCTCTTCGAGTTTGATCCTACCCGGGCACACCAGGTACCACAGGAGATATTGAAAGATTTTAAAGGCGACCTTCAGGTAGATGGCCTCTCTTTCTATACGGCTGCCTTTAAGGACAACGACGACGTCACTTTACTGGGCTGCCTGGTGCACATCCGAAGGGGGTTCCAGAAGGCGCAAAAGCAAAATAAAGCCCTGGCGGCTGAAGTGCTCACTTACTTTAACATCATCTACAAGATTGAAGCGTATGCTGATACCCAGAAGCTGGATGATGAACAACGGCTAGCTCTGCGTAAGAAATACACCAAGCCTTTCTTGGATAAAATAAAGACCTGGCTGTTAGAGCAACAGTCACAAGATCACGTTCCGGATACTCCTATGGCCAAAGCCATTACGTATGCGCTCAACCAATGGGACCGGGTGCAGCGATTTAAAGAAGTGGCCACCATAGATCTGGATAATAACTCGATTGAGAGGGCTATCCGCCCCATTACGCTTTTTAGAAAAAACTCCCTCTTCGCCAGTAATGCACACGGCGGTGAGCGGGCGGCCCTTTACTATTCCCTGGTGGAGTCCTGCAAGTTGAACGGTATTGATCCATTCGAGTACCTGCACGATGTATATAACAGACTCTATGATTGTCCGGCGAGTGAACTCATTCATTTATTGCCTCCTTACTGGAAGCCGGCTCCCAAGCCACAGGCCAACCAATAGCCATCTATCAAAGAACTTTCGCTTTCCTTAAGCTTCAGATACAAAAATAGCGGCTACGCTGATACCATCCAATAGGCTCCAGGTCGAATGCTTACTGCTGGCATCAGTTAATGTGCATGCTCTTTGGACAATTATCAAATCGGGATAGCTTAAGCGATCTGGTGACGTGCCTGACCACACAGCGCGATAAATGGTATCATCTCGGCATGGGTACAGGCTTATCAAAGTCCAACCTTGCTATAATGACAAAACGCATCATACCACCATGCAATCACCCAATAAAAGGTATCATGACATACTCAAAAAAGCAGCCTGAGAAAACCAGTTTTCCAGGCTAAATCTTAACTTAACAAACCAGCCTCTTGGTCTCGAATATGGGGAGTATTATATGCGGTTGAAAGCATTCCTGGAAGTTTTTTCTCCACAGCAATTTCACAAAAGTCTTTGGTAGGCTGAAAAATAGAATGGCCTCTTAATTAAGACGCAACGCTAATAATCGGGTATAAAAAAATA
>PLXD01000532.1 GCA_003151295.1 Chitinophagaceae bacterium
TCATCTAATAACATGAACCCTCATTCCCGCTCTGCTGCGATAGTTTCGTGTCACGAAGCCACTCCCAGGTGGTCTTATGACAAATTAAACCGCAATTATATGTTTAGAAATTATTTAAAGATGGCGTGGCGCAATACGCTGCACAACAAAGTTTACAGCATGCTGAACATCGTCGGCCTGGCAGCTGGCATAGCCGTAGCACTCCTGATCGGTTTATGGGTGACTAACCAATATTCATATGATCGTTTTCTGCCAGGGTATAAGCAATTATACCAAATTGAAATGAACCTGACCAGCCAGCACAACGGTACGAACACCCAAACTTCCATCGCGCTACCGCTCACCGATGTTCTGCGCAAAGAAATACCGGGTGTAAAATATGTGGCCGAAGCTGATGCCATAGGCAAAATGAACCACGGCCTGTTGGTAGGCGATAAAAAGCTGTACTTGGGCGGAGGAGCAGTCGGTGCGGATTTCTTTAAGATATTTCAATATCAGTTTGTTAAAGGCAATCCCAATTCAGCCCTAAAGGATATTTATTCGATAGTCATTACCGAATCGACCGCCAAAGCATTGTTTGGCGATGCCGACCCGATGGGAAAAATCGTGCGTTTTGATAATTCGCAGGGCATGACGGTAACAGGCGTTATCCGCAATATCGCTGCAAATGCTACGCTGCAATTCCATTACCTTGTGCCATTTGCTTACTCAGAAGCCACCCAGGGCTGGATCAAAGATGGACGTACCAAATGGACCTACAATTCATTCGCCGGCTACCTGGCGCTGGAGCAGGGGGTGACCTACGAGCAGATCGAGCCGAAAATAAAGGACCTTGTTTATAAACGGAGCATGGAGATGCGCTCGCTGAAGCCGGAGGTGATCCTGCATCCTTTAAAAGACTGGCATCTGATCACTGATTTTAAGAACGGCAAACCGGTCGGCGGCTTTGTAGAATATGTGCGTTTGTTCAGCATCATCGGCATGCTGGTATTGGCCATAGCCTGTATCAATTTCATGAACCTTTCCACGGCTGGCGCTTCTAAGCGGTCACGGGAGGTTGGTATCCGGAAAGTGCTGGGATCGTTGAGGCTCGAGTTGGTGCGGCAGTTCCTGCTCGAATCCATCCTGCTGACGGCGATTGCCCTGCTGCTTGCCATCGGGCTTGTATACCTGGCTTTACCGGGCTTCAATAGCCTTGCAGGGAAAAACCTGGAATTTTCATTGGGGGGAAACCCCTGGATGCTGCCGGCCCTCTTACTGTTCGGCTTGTTCACCGGTATTTTGGCGGGAACCTACCCGGCCTTTTTTCTATCCTCCTTCAAACCGGTATCCGTATTGAAAGGACGGGTTACATCGGGTAAGGGAAATATTAGCTTACGCAGCTCGCTGGTCGTTTTCCAGTTCTTTATCTCCATAGCATTGATCGTATGCACAACCGTGGTATATGAACAACTCAACTACATCCAGCACAAGAAATTGGGCTATGATAAAGACCAGGTGATGGTTTTGCCGGAGACCTGGCTCCTTGGAAATAAACAGGAAGCCTTCCGTCAGCAGATCCTGCAGGATCCAAGGGTGGCTAACATAAGCGTTTCCGATTATCTGCCGGCGGGGCCCAGCGGGAATAATAACTTCTTTGTCTATCCGGAGAACAATAGTACGCGCCTGGTACAGACACTCCGTTACGATATCGACTACAATTATCTTTCGACCATGGGCATGCAAATAGCGACCGGGCGGAATTTCGACAGGAATTTCGGGACGGATTCATCGGGTGCGATCCTGAATGAGACGGCGATACGGATACTGGGCTGGGAAAAAGATCCCCTGGGCCACACGATCACCAATTCCGATAACGAGGGACATAAATATACTTTACGCGTCATCGGCGTGGTAAAGGATTTCCATTTCAGATCCCTGCGCGAGCGCATTTCCCCCCTGGTGATGGTCCTCAGCACCCGGCCTGCCACGATGATCCTGAAAACGAAGACCCGGGATATCGCTGCACTTATAGCCTCGTTGCAGAAGACCTGGGCTTCCTATACAAGCGAAGGGCTCCTGGAGTATTCTTTCCTCGATGAGCGTTTCAACGATACTTATAAGGCGGAAGAGAAGACCGCCCTGATACTGGGAATTTTCGCCGGGCTCACCATCTTTGTAGCCAGCCTGGGTCTGTTCGGCCTGGCTACTTTTACGGCGGAACAACGCACCAAGGAAATCGGAATCCGCAAAATATTGGGAGCGAGTGTGATGGGAATCGTCTCCATGTTATCGAAGGATTTTCTAAAGCTTGTGTGCATTGCTTTTTTAATCGCCGCTCCGCTGACCTGGTGGCTGATGAGCAAATGGCTCATGGATTATGCGTATCGGATCGATATAAGCTGGTGGATATTTGGCCTGGCGGCTTTATTAGCCATCGCGATCACGCTGATCACCGTCAGTTTCCGGTCTATTAAGGCGGCGTTGGCAAATCCTGTGAATAGCTTACGTTCGGAATAGCGTAATTTTATCGGCGCTCAATCATGGATCCTCTTTTAGACATTCTTATTGTTCATTGGAAATTTTCCTCCTTCCGGCCGCTGCAGGAAGAGATCATACGCTCCGTGCTCGAAGGCAAAGACACTTTGGCCCTGCTCCCTACCGGAGGCGGGAAATCCCTTTGTTTCCAGGTGCCAGCCCTGGCGAGACCGGGCTTGTGCCTCGTGGTTAGCCCGCTGATAGCCCTCATGAAGGACCAGGTGGGGGAATTGCGGCGAAAAAATATTACCGCCTTCGCCCTCTATTCCGGCATGAACCGTAAAGCAGTCATTAATACCCTGGAATTAGCGGGTAACAGCAATTGTAAATTCCTCTATGTTTCCCCTGAGAGGCTGGAGACGGATATTTTCAAGGAATACCTGCCAGCATTGCCTGTCAACCTGGTAGCTGTAGATGAAGCGCATTGTGTCTCTCAATGGGGATATGATTTCCGGCCGACCTACCTGCGAATCGCGGCCCTTCGTGAGGAGTTGCCGGGCATCCCCTTGCT
>PLXD01000531.1 GCA_003151295.1 Chitinophagaceae bacterium
TCTGTTTTAAAGGGGCTAAAGTAATTAACTGCTCCTCGATGGAGCAACAGGGGGTAAGGATTGAAAAATACTTTTGCGATTTTATTTCTAATGTAAATTCATTGCCATTGGCAAAAAAGTCATCAAATGTTGGCACAATATGAGAGAATCCACCAATAATGTCTCCCAACCTTAGATTCTTGTCAAAATCATTTTCTTCCACATATTGGCTCATAAGAAAGGTTTGTAGGGCTATTCCGCGTCTTCATAATATTTAGATACATCAACTCCTCCCTTAATCGACGCGTAATCATAAAATATCTTATCTATAGAGACCGTCTGAACTCCAACAAATTCATTTTTTTGATTGACTTTTACTTCTATGTTATATTCCCCAAACTTGTATTTTATTATCTTAAATGAATCGGTAATCGAATTCGATCCAGTAGATTCGGATAAATTATTATTCATGATTGCATTATTTTTATTACTGGTTCTTTTATTGCCTTCTCATACCAATTAGCAATCGTATGGTGAATTGCATCTGTCTTGGACAAGTATGAAGAAGCGTGAAAATTTGATATTTGACCATCAAAGTCTAACGAAAATTTATATTTATCGTTCACCTTCTGTAGTGTCTCCTTATATCTCAAAATCAATTCTGAATCTCTGACTACTGAAGTAAAATCCAGAAGATCGACACCTTTAATATCAGGAATATTGGACATGTTTATGAAACTGTTATAATATTCATAAAAGGATTCTTTTGTCAGATCGTCCGGCAACGGGCAGTCGTCTATATATCTAAGTCCAACCCTCGAAACCATAATGAGAGGAATCACTTCCAGAAACTTCCCCATAACAAATTGAATTGAGTCTCTGAATTTATTTTCAGAAGTCTCATTATTATAGGTCTTATGCTTTTCCGAGACTATATCCAATGTGTCTGACGATATATTTACGGTGACGTCTTCCTCCTGTGTTTTAAATTGCCATATTTTTTTTGTTTGTGTCCTTTGTTGATTTTCTATAGGACTTTGATTTATAGTTTGAGTTATTAAAAATCTATTTTGAATTAGCAATGCAGACTTCGGAAATCTTTCCATTATCTTTAGTTGATAATCTCCGATTTTACTTTCAATCGCAAAAAAACTAGGGTAAACGATTTGGAAAAGTACTTGCCTCACCGTAGGGTTCTTAAATACTTCTTTTATTGCCATGTTAATTAAAGATGATATTCAAACTAATGGATATGGTGACAAAACAAATGCTGTCGGGTAGGGACTTGGTAAGTCTTGGCATATGTATAAATTGGATAGGTGCGTAAACTAGTGAAAGTTCTGCCATGAGCATTTTTTTTAAATTTTCTACTATAGATAGCTACTTAATTCTAACCTTATCCAATTAAAAGCGGCACTACAAAGGTGATGATAATTTAGTCTAAAAATTACCATTTATCACATTTTTTCAATAGGTGCAGCTGTTCGGCAAAAATCCATTTGATAATCAGTCGGTTGCGATATTCCCAATTTGCTTATTTTCTCCTTTTGCCCTTCTTGTCAATGAGATATCGAGCATGGGCCAAGTCTAGGATGGTCTTCTCATCTACGTCGATCGAAATCGATCTAAATTTGCATTCGGCTTAAAAGGTTACTACCGTTATCTATGACATTACCCAATTTTATTATGTAAAACGCTTGCGTCAAACCCAATATTGGTCAGGATATCTTTCTCCCAGCTAGTATTCGGATTGCCATATTGGCTAACGTACAAACCCGCTACCGGGTTATTGCTGGTGCCATTGATGTCATAATAAGATTGGTTGATCTGCTGCCCATACAAACTGTAGGCATTGGTTGGGTTGATATTGCTGATGGATCCTAATTTACCCCAACCACCGCGTATCTTGAGCTCATTTAACCAATTAATATTTTGCATAAAAGATTCCTGTGAAATTCTCCAACCTCCTGTAATGGATGGGAAATTACCATATCGTTGGGCAGGAACAAACACGGAAGAACCATCCCTGCGAATGGTGGCACTCAAAAGATATTTTTCGTCGTAATTATAATCCAACCTGCCAACCAATGAAAATATTGCCAGTTGATACGGGGTTTGTATGCCATTATCTCCAATAACACTTGAATTATAGGTTTGGGTGGAAGCCTGTCCAAAATTCAGCGTCCAAAGATTTGGTTGGACCGTCAAATTGCTTGAATCGGTAATATAATAATTACCCCTGGTCGTATTGACGGCCCTGCCGGTATAGAAGATATATTCGCTGCCAGCAAGAACGCTAATATCGTGTTTGCCTATTTTATTGCCGTATTTTAACGTATTGGTCCAAACCAGACTGCTGTTCCAACCATAAGTTTCTTCATACAAGTTGGCAGCAGTATTATTTTCAGCATTTTCATAAGGTGTAGTAGCAAATCCATTATAATAGTCATAATCAACTGTTCCACCTATGCTGGTATGGACGGTAAAATGTTTCAGGAAATCAACATCGGCAAACACATTTCCACTGATATTATAGTCTTGATTGGTATTGTTTGCCTGGCGTTGTTGAATTGCCACCGCATTGGATGAGTTGCCAAGACCTTGTGAAATCGTACCGGCATAATTGCCCGCGATATCATGCACCGGGATAATGTTGGGAACCTGATAGGCGGCATTGATGGAATTAGTACTGTTTACGCCAGGTGCATTAAGATAGCCGGGATTGGTTTTGTAGAAAGCAAAGGCATTTTCCCCAATACGGATATGGTCATCGGCCAAACTAAAAGTAGAGTTGACCCTTACGGAATAACGTTTTAACTTTGTATCGATCAATGTGCCGTCCTGGTCCATGTAATTAAACGCCATAAAATAGGATGATTTGCCGGACCCACCGCTTACAGATATATTATGGCTCTGAATAGGCGCCGGCTTAAACATATCATTAAACCAATTATTGCCGTTTTGAGCAGCCAAAGTAATATGATTTGCATACAGACTATAGTCTGACAGGCTGGTTTTCGGGGCGCCCTGCGCTGCACCGGTTGGTGTTATATAATAGGGCAGAACCGGTGTTGGCCCGCTCCCATATTGTGGATCACTGGCAGTAAGACCGTCATTAAAAGCTTGCGCCCATTTGGCTACCCCTGTTTGGGTTGGTGAAGCAAGATCCCAGCCTTTGCTTAATGGCCTTTGAGTGCCATAATAAGCGTCATAAGAAACCTTCATACTACCCGCACCTCTTTTTGTAGTAATGATAATTACCCCATTGGATCCACGCACACCATAAATGGCTGCCGCACCGGCGTCCTTTAAGACCTGGATGGATTGAATATCATTTGAGTTGATATCATGTATGCTTCCAGGCACACCATCAATAATCACAAGTGGCGCCGAATTACCTGACGAGGTGACACCCCGAATTTGTACCACAGCAGCCCCACCAGGTTGACCGGTTGTGAAAACAGTAACACCCGAAGCTTGCCCTTGCATCAAAGCTTCAGTGCTTCCTGATGGGGTTTGTTTCATGTCCGCGACATTTATTACAGAGACCGAACCGGTGATGTCTTTCTTCCGCTGGCTGGTATAACCCGTTACCACTATATCATTGAGGGTGGAAGAGACTGTCGTCAGGCCAATGTCCCCCGCCGGCACACCTGCCGTTACCGGCACTTCAAGATTCCCGAAACCTATGGCCGAAATGACGAGCGTTCCTTTGTCGCGGGGAAGATTAATGGAGAAAGTCCCGTCGGCGCCCGACGGGGTAATGACTTTGGAGCCTTTGACCTGAACGGTCGCTCCGGGAATGGGAGTGTTGTCTGTCTTATTGATTACCTTTCCGGTAACCGCGTTTTGGGCATACGCGAAGCAGGTAAGGAGGAGAAAAATCGTTGCCAGGCAACCGATTTTAGGCAGCCCTTTTGTTTTCTTTGGCATAAGCAGTCGTTTATTTTAAATTTTCAGATAATAAAGAAAGAATGGTCATAACAAATCTAGTTTTGAATTACTCCATCTACTATTTTTCCACCACATCATCATTACATCACATTTTCTAAATGGAAGGGAAATCAATGTTTTCACTACATCTTTGCTACATCATTTCCCTGCTTCGAAAAATTTCCCATTCCACAGCTCCTATTCACTGGCGAAGGCAATATGCCCTCCAGCCAGTTATTGCGCTGGCTCCGAATTACTGACAAAGGCGATGTGCCTGCTGTCGGAAGACCAGGATGGCGCGTTCAGCGTACCCTGTCCCCCGTAGAGATAGGCAACGACCTTAGGGGCACCGGGAGCAGTGAGCGGCATGACCCGCAGCATTACATCCTTATAGGAAGGATGAGCGTCCGGATCGATGTCCATCGCGAAAGAGATGAATACCATCCATTTCCCGTCCGGGGAGATATGCGGGAACCAGTTGTGATGGTCATCGAAGGTCAGCTGTTCCTTATCCGACCCGTCGGGTTTCATCCGCCAGATCTGCATCGTTCCGCTCACATTCGCATTGTAATAAATGTATTTGCCGTCGGGTGAATATTCCGAACCGTCCACATGTGTCCTGTTATCCGGGGTAAGAAGGGTCTCTTTATTATCTTTCAACGAGACTTTATACAGGTTATAGTTCGCCGATCCATTGCGCTTAGCGACGATGGCCAGTTCTTTTCCGTTCGGGGCCCAGCCATGCAGGAAGGAAGGCGTTCCTTCGGTGATCAGCTTCGGTTCGCCGCCGGACAGCGGCAGTGTATAGACCGACGATCCGCCACCGGGCTGTCCGTCCCTGCTGCTGCTGATGCCCAGCATTTTTCCATTGAAGGAGATCATATGGTCGTTGTTGATCCTGTTGACACTGCCGGTATTCAGNNGTACCGCCTTCGATCGGGATCGTATACAGGGAACCGCCCTCATTAAACAGGAGTTTTTTCCCGTCCGGCATATAGTTCGGCGCTTCGAAACGGCCCGGGGCTTCATGGATCACCTTCCTGCTGCCATCGGCCACATCCAGGATCTCCAGCCGGCTGCCTAGTATGTCTCTGACAGGAGGTTGTACGGCATGGGGGTTGGATGTATACTCATGGATCACCGGCTTGTCGATACGTACATTCCAGATCCTGGCGCTGGCCGCATTTTCCGGATCATGGGAACATACATAGACACCGACAAGCACCTCGCCGTTCAGGGCGTCCGTCTCGCAGGATCCTACGAGTTGAAGGGGTTCGCCGGGATGCGCAATTTTCATGGTGATCGTTTTCCCGATCCGCTCCAGTTGGATGGTCTGACCGTCTTTTTTAGGGTAGAAGCGCTCTTCCTCGGGGTCCCGCATGAACATCCCCTTATAAGGGCGCCATTGGAGGACCACCAGCCCATCAATATGCTTGCAGGCATTCGCGCTCGCCGCGCCTTCATCCGTAGACTCCCGGATCATCCAGCCGGTTTTCCGGTGGCCGATAGCGCCAGCGGTGTCCCCGGTAAAAGCAAAATCAGCGGTGAGGATAAAGTCTCCTTTGATCTTCTTGTAAACGAAATGGAATTCATCGCGGTTGAACCAGATATTATCCCCCGCGCCTTTAACGTTGTAGGTCTGGGTGCCCGCATCGTAACTGGCATCCCCCGCCAGCTTGGGGTGACCTATATCCAGGTGGTCGTCGAATATCCCCACGGGATGCTGCGCAAAACTGCTGTTGAAAGCGAGGCCGCAAAAGAAAAGAAAAAGCAATTTAGTGTTCATATGTGAATCGTTTTTAGATTGAATAGTTCGATCAATGGATAAGGTCGAGATTTTGTGTGGCCAGGTTCCATCCGTCGAGACGCAGCTTCGGGTTCGTTTTGCCCAATGCCGTTTGCGGGACACTTACCGTCACCGTTACCGTCTTGCCGGCGGGGATCGAAAAATAATTATCGGACCAATAGCTGGGCAACACTTCTTCCTCTCCCTGCATTACCTGTGGGTTCAGGAAAAAAGCCAGTTGGTTTGAAACATTGGTGAATTGAAGGGTCCAGGCGTCGTTCTTCTCCGGGGTCGCTCCACTGCGGCTCCCCTTTTCCACTTTTACGAGTTTCACCGTTACACGGGCTTTCCGCATTTGCCGCAGGGTCGTAAAATCGTGCCCGGGAGACATCCAGTATACATTATGGGAAAGGGGCTTGCCGGATGCGTCTTTCAGGCTCAGCGCCACGAAAGATATGCCCTGCGTCTTGCGAAGGGTCTCCGCCAGTGACAGTACCGGCTTCGTATCGGTCTCATCCAGGCTGGCGCTCCCTTGCTGTTTGTACAAAGAACGGCCGTCCATCGACAGCACCTCCGCTTCATAAAGCAGGCCCTCTTGCCGTTGATACGTCCGATTGATCAGCGCCACTGAAGAATCGTCCAGGTTGAGCTGTATATGCACCGGCTCACAGGCCCTCTGCATAAAGTAATAACCTGCATTCGGTTCCAGGTACCAGTCATAGACCTGCCAGATCACACTGGGAAAAGCGGCGTTCAATTTCCAGAGCATCACGCCCCCCGTCTCTTTCAGCTTATGTCCGGCTGCTTCAAAAATACCCCGGTACCCGCCTGCATTGAGTAATTGCATTTTTTCGGAAAAATCCCTCATGCTCGCCGGGGCGCCATAGCGGTCTGCCATAGCCTTGTAATATGTATCGTATTTCCCGTTGCCGGTACAGGCATCGTGGTAACCCCAGGTATCGTTGAGCGGATAAGGGAGGTTGGCGTCGGGCACCAGGTTAGGGATGATCTTCGACAGGGTATTGTAAGGAGGTTGCGAAGGCAATCCCGTCTCGTCTTTAAACACCCAATCTTTCCCGGCATCCACTAACCGGTAGTATTGCGCATCGTCCTGCCAGGAGTAGGGGCCGCCGCTTTATACGCCGGCCGGTTTATCGTCCGGCCAGGATCCTTTCCACCCTTTCGGCGCCTTCGAAAAGCCGGAAGAACAGGGAATGAAAGGCCGGGTCCCATCCAGGGTAGCCACATTATCACGCATGGCATTGTATAATTCTTCGCGGGCATGCCCTTCGTTGCCGCCTGTCCAGACGAGGAGACTGGCATGGTTCCGGATCCGGAAGATCGTATTGATCACGTTATTGATAAAGACGCTGCTCTGCAAAGGCCACGCGGCCGAGCCCTTAAATCCGCCATTGGTATCGCCCGTGATCCAGAAATCCTGCCAGACCAGGAGTCCATAACGGTCCGCCAGCTCGTAAAAATCATCTGTTTCCCCCAGTCCGCCTCCCCATATACGGACCATATTCACGTTGGCATTCCGGCAAAGGCGCAGTTCGTAATCGTATCGTTGGAAATCCCGGTTGAGCATCATGTCCGGAACCCAGGCTCCTCCAACGAGGTTCACCTTTTTGCCGTTCACATAAAAGTCCCGGCGTTGCCATCCGTTCACTTCCACCGTGGAGGAACTGACCGTGCGTATGCCGAATATAAAAGAGGTATCGTCAGAAATTTTATCGCCCTCCGTGTATTGCAGGCGGACCCGGTATAAATACGGATGACCATGCCCGTTAGGCCACCAGAGATGGGGAGCGTGTATCGTTAATTGCGGTATATTGTCCGCGGACAAATGGATCTCTTTGGATTCCGAGGCGCCGATGGAGGCCTCCCGGCTGAAACTGATCGAAGGGCCGGTGAAATTTTCAGGGCTGATGAATACTTTCAGGGTCCCTTTCTGCCCGAGAGTGCTGTTATTCGATAAGAGAAGGTCCAGGGAAATTTTCGCCAGCCCCGTATCCGGCAATGAATTCAGATCGGTGATGATCCGGGGCTTGTTGATGACCACCTGTCCGGTCGTCCGCAGGTATACCGGTTGCCAGATCCCCATATTACGGTCCCGCACTTCCGGGATCCAGTCCCAGCCTACTGAACTTAACATCGTTACATTCTTCCCGATATCTCCGGTGGGTCCGCCATTGTCGTAAAAGTCTC
>PLXD01000465.1 GCA_003151295.1 Chitinophagaceae bacterium
AATCATGTTGCAAAACTAAATAGTCACAACCGGATATTATTTCAGCTTCGCCAGCGCTTCTTTGATTCTTCCCCATGCTTTCTCGATATTTCCCATGCTGTTGGCAAAGGAGAACCGCACACAGGCTGGTTCGCCAAAGGCATCGCCCATGACGGAGGACACATGCGCCGTGTTCAGCAGGTACATGCAAAAATCGCCGGAATTTTTTATGACCGTCTCTCCGTTTGATTTGCCAAAGTAGGAGGATACATTGGGAAAGATATAGAAAGCGCCTTCCGGTTCCACGCAAGTAATACCGGGAACGCCGCCCACGAGTTCCATGGTCTTTTTCCTGCGGCGGGTGAACTCCTGCACCATCTCGAAGGAAGGAGCCAGATCGGAGGTCAACGCGACCACAGCAGATTTCTGGGTGATGGAAGTGGCACCGCTGGTGAACTGTCCCTGCAATTTCTCGCAGGCCCTGGCAATTTCCGGATCGGCGGCAATATATCCCAGGCGCCAGCCTGTCATGGCGAACCCTTTGCTTAATCCATTGACGATGATCACGCGATCTTTAATATCCTCAAACTGGGCAATGCTCTCATGTTTGCCTACAAAATTGATATACTCATAGATCTCGTCGGAAATGATAAACACATCCGGGTGCTTTCTGAAAACGACAGCCAGCGCTTCCAGCTCTTCCTTGCTATAGACGGCCCCGGAAGGGTTACACGGAGAAGAGAACAGGAATAATTTTGTTTTGGGAGTGATCGCCGCTTCCAACTGGGCGGCATTGATCTTAAACCCGCTTTCCGGGGAGGAATGTACTTCCACTACTTTCCCCCTGGCGATCTTCACCAGCTCGGAATAAGTGACCCAGTAAGGAGTGGGGATGATCACCTCTTCCCCTTCGTCCACCAGGGCCAGGATCACATTGGCCAGGCTTTGCTTGGCGCCGGTGGATACCACGATATTCTCGGGCTTGTAGCTAAGCCTGTTGTCTCTTTTAAACTTGGTGCAAATGGCTTCCCGCAGGTCGGGATAGCCGGATACCGGCGTATAATGACTCCAGTTGTCATCGATGGCCTTCTTTGCAGCATCCTTTATATGTTGAGGTGTATCAAAATCGGGTTCGCCTAAACTCAGGTCGATTACGTCAACTCCTTTTGCTCTTAATTCACGGCCAAGCTTGGCCATTTTCAGGGTTTCAGGTTCGCTGAAACGATTCAGAATGGATGATAGTTGCATAGTTTTTAATTAATTGGGCGGCGCAAAGGTAAAAAAAACTACCGGTAAGTCATCACAAACCTTGAAAGATCCGGCGTGTTCGTCCGCTTTCGTGTTAGCTCATATTGATAAAGGACGCGACCCAGGTTCTTCATGAAAGGAAGTCCTACCCTATCATAATCGTACTTATCGTCATTGATCACCCCATCGCTGTTACAATAGATGGTGGCGCTCAGCATGAATTCGATCTTTTTATCCAGGTCCGTCAAGTAGCTGATATCCGTCATGCAGCCATAGGCATCCCCGATCTTATTGAAGATACGGATGTTTTTGGGCAGCCCTCCTTTTGCGGATCCCCAGTACAGGAATTTGCCATAGGCATCCCAGTAATTGGCGGTATCATAAGAAGGATAGGCACTTTCAGGCGGGAATTGGGACAGGTATTGATACACGAATGTATAGTCCGCATCCAATAAATTGAATCGTTGCGTGGCCGGAACGGAATTTGGGAATAGCACGCTGCGAAGGATGTTGTGAAGGTCTTCCAGCGAGATCCTGTTCTTGCGGGAAAAATCCATCGGCCCGGCGACCAGTTTGTCCCCGTAATACCAGGCTTTACCCAACCGGTCATTCCTCTCCGGGTAAACCAACCCGCTGGCAAGCTGGGGCTGCTGGTATAACAGTTTACCCGCAGGATCATAAAAAGTGACGGGGTTGGTATGCCTGTTCTCCTCTTCTGTCAGTGGGATGGATAGCCTGTGCAGGATGGCGGCATCCCCATAGCCCATCCTGGCGAGTTGCTGGTTGATATACTCCTGTCCCAGGAACTCATAAAGCCTGTTGAATGCATCGTTATCACTCACCAGGAATAGTTTCCTTATATATTGGGCTACGCTCGGCCTTCCGTCCGGACCCGTAGGATCGTTGTAGACGGAAGTCTGTCCGCCCTGATCGCGCTCTGTGATCAGGGTGCTGTTCCTGTCCAGACCCGGCAACCTCAGTTGGTTGAGTTTCTGGAGGGCCAGGAGGGCCACCGGCAGTTTGACGGTGGAAGCGGGATAGAAGTATCTTCCCGGATCGACGTTGAAATAATAGTTGGTAAAAACAGGCTGGTTGGCCGCATCCCGGTCTATGCGGGTATAGAGGATCTGCACTCCCAGGACACCCCGGTTGGGTAGGATACTATCGAAATATTGCGGGTACCGGCTCAGCAGGGAGTCGAGGAAACCGTCCGTCCTGGCCGCTGATACCCGCCCGGCAGCCGCGGTAACAGACCCCGAAACCGGGGTGACAAGTCCATGATCCGCCAGGACGTTCTTATTGATGATTGCAGAGTCCGGAGAGTCACCCCGTGGCTGCCCGGTCACTTGCCGGGAGCCGTGACAGCCCGGCAAAAGCATACCCGATAATACCCCGGACAGCAGGGATAAAACAGCAAAAGAATTGGCTTTCATCGGCATAAAATTAAGCAATGAATAAGTACAAATAGTCAGGATTATCAAGCATTTAGACTGCTAAATATTATGGTTTTGATCTTTACATATTATCAATTGTAAAACCTATCTTTGCGACTCTTAAAAAATAAACGAAACTTCCAATGAGAGCACTGGTAAGCATTTTTGCTGCTTTATTGATCATTATTTCTTTATACCAGCTTTCCTTTACCTGGTTTGTCAACAAGCACAAGTCGGATATGGAGACAAAAGCTAAACGGTATGTAAACAGTCTATACCCTGCCGCCGAAAAAAAATATCCTGCCGATAAAGAAGCCAGGGCCCTTTACCAGCAGGATACCCTGGATGTAGTTTATAAAACCAGGCTCGACAGATTACTCGATAGCACGAAAGATACAAAGGTCACCCCCTGGGGCACAAGCTTCCAGAAAGCCAAGGAAAATGAACTGTTACTGGGTCTCGATCTCCAGGGCGGTATCAACGTGACCCTGGACATCTCACTGGATGGATTGGTCAAATCAATGGCCAACAATCCCCGTGATCCGCAATTGCTGAAGGCGATCAACCTGGCCAACGTGAAAAAGCAGACCAATTCCGGTAACTTCATCGATCTTTTCGCACAGACCTATAAGGAAGTTAACCCTTCCGGCAAACTCGCTCCCCTGTTTGCCAACGGCGGACGCAACAAGCTCAAATTCGACGCCTCGGATGACGCTGTCATCGCTTATATTCACGAGCAGGCCAAGGCGGCCATGGCCCAGACCTATAAAGTAATACGTTATCGTATCGACAGGTTCGGTGTTTCTCAACCCCTGATCAGTATGGATGAGAACAGGGGTGTCATCTCCGTGGAACTTGCGGGCGCCACCGACCCTGAAAGGGTCAGCAGGGTCCTTCAATCCACCGCCAACCTCCAGTTTTGGGAAGTGTATAATATAGGAGAACTCGCACCCACTATTGAAAAAGCCGATAAATCCCTGCAAGATTATCTGAACGGGGTGAAAGACGCCGGTTTCGCAAAATCAGATTCGGCGAAAAAAGATACTACGGCCAACACAGCCAATCAGAATCCATTGACCAAGGTCCTACGTTTCATACCGCCGCAACAGGACTCCAAAACGGGGCAACCGAGATATAGCGCACCGATCGCGCAGGCTGCTTTAAAGGATACCGGCACCGTCAATGACTACCTGAATAATCCCGTTGTAAGGAACAATTTCCCGCAGGATGTCAAATTCCTTTGGGGCAAACAGGAGAGGGATGATGATGGCAAGCTGATCCCCGCGCTCGAGCTGTATGCCATCAAAACGCTTCCGGGCTCTGAAAAGGCCAAGATCGAAGGAGAAGCCATCGAGGATGCCAGCCAGGATTTCGATCCCATTACCGGCGAAGTGGTCGTAGAGATGAGCATGAAAAAACAAGGCGCTAAAGATTGGGCGACCATGACCACCAAGAACGTCAACAAGCCCATCGCCATCGTGCTGGATGATATCGTCTATTCCGCCCCTTTAGTAAACGAGCCGATCACGGGGGGACAGTCGAGGATCACCATGGGCCGCGGCAAGAATTCGGGACAGAGCGTAGAAGAAGGGCAGGATCTGGCTAATATCCTCAAGTCCGGAAAGCTGGATGCACCCGCCAAGATCGTACAGAAACAGGTCGTAGGACCTACCTTAGGACAGGAAGCCGTCCATGGCGGAACCATGGCCTTCGTAATCTCCTTCCTCGTGATCTTTGCCCTGATGCTCATCTATTTTAATACAGCGGGATGGGTAGCCAATTTCGCCCTGATATTAAACCTCTTATTCACCATCGGTGTACTTAGCGCCCTGCATGCCACCCTGACGGCACCCGGTATTGCCGGCCTCGTACTGACGGTCGGCCTGGCCGTGGATACCAATGTAATCATCTTTGAACGTATCAAGGAAGAGCTGACAAGGGGGAAAAGTTACCCCGTCGCCGTTTCCGATGGCTATAAGCGGTCCCTGGCGCCCGTCCTCGATGCTCACGCAACGACGTTCCTGACGGCCCTGATCCTTTTCTATTTCGGGTTAGGCCCGGTATTGGGATTTGCCACCACCCAGCTCCTGGGTATCACCCTTTCCCTGTTCTGCGGTATCCTCGTATCGAGGCTGATCACGGACTTCTATACCAATAAGAACCGCCATTTCAAATATTTCACCCCCCTATCCCGCCGGATCTTCAAACATGCTAGTTTCAAATTCATCGAATACCGGAAAGTGGCATACGTAATATCCGTCGTCGTGCTGATATTGGGG
>PLXD01000663.1 GCA_003151295.1 Chitinophagaceae bacterium
GCGTACCTATTTTGATTTCGAGAACCATCATCATACATTCAAAGAAACGATCGCCGGCGGATGGCTCAGCAATCATGATCCGCAGGGCGACTGGTTGTATGGACTCGATATGGGGATATTGCCGGCGTACCGCGGCCGTGGGTTGGCGAGGGCGCTATACCGCGCCAGGCATGAGATGGCGGCAAAACTGGGTTTAAAGGGCCAGTTAGCCGTAGGGATGATGAGCGGCTATGGAGCCGTGAGCAAGGAGATGACCGGCGAACAATACTACGAGGAGCTCATCCGGGGAAAAAGAAAAGATCCTACGCTGACCGTGCAGATGAAGATCGGCTTCGAACCGGTCGCATTGATACCCGAACACCTTAACGACCCATTGTGCGGCAATTTCGGGGTCCTGATCAAGATAGATATCAAAAAGAAGATTTAATGAACCCTGAAGTCAATTAAAATGAATCCTGTTATCAATTAATAAGTATCCATAAAAGAATCAATCCTACTATGTCGTACATACAATTAAAAACAAATTTGCCCGGCCCCAAAAGCCTGGCGGCCCTGGAAAGAAGAAAGAACGCGTTGCCTGCCGGACTTGCCACATCGACCGAAGTGGTCGTAGAAAAGGCGAAGGGCGCGCTGGTCTGGGATGTGGATGGGAACCAACTCATCGATTTTGCAGGAGGCATCGGCATGATCAATGTGGGACATTGTGAGGAGAATGTCGTACGGGCGATCAAAGAGCAGGTGGACAAATATATCCACACCTGCTCCCTGGTCACCACCATGGAGCCTTATCTCGACCTCGCGGAACTGCTGAACCGGGTCACACCCGGAGATTTTCCCAAGAAGACCCTCCTTGCGAATTCCGGATCGGAAGCCGTGGAGAATGCAGTGAATATCGCTAAATATTATACGAAGCGCAATGCCGTTCTCTGCTTTGAAGGAGCTTATCATGGAAGGACCCTGCTCACGCTGAGCCTTACTAGTAAATACGCGTTGTTTAAAAAGGGTTTCGGCGCTTATGTATCCGATATCTACCGGATCCCTGCCCCTAATTTATACCGGGGAATGGAGGGAATGACCGAAGATCAATATATTCAGTTCTGTTCCCGGCAACTGGAGAACGCCTTCGTTGCGCAGGTGGATCCCGAATCGCTGGCAGCCATTATCATCGAACCCGTTCAGGGAGAAGGGGGTTTCTTAACGATGGCAGCCCCTTACCTACACAAGTTGCGTGGGGTTTGCGATAAGTATGGAATCGTCTTTATCGCCGATGAGATCCAGTGCGGGGCCGGGAGGACGGGGAAATTATTCGCTGTCGAACATAGCGGTGTCATCCCGGATATCATCGTCAGCGCCAAATCGATTGGAGCGGGAATGCCCATCAGCGCGGTGACCGGCAAGGCTTCGATCATGGATGCTCCGCACCTCGGAGGAATAGGGACGACTTATGGCGGAAGCCCGGTGGCTTGCGTCGCGGCCATCGAAGCCATTAAAATACTGAGCTCGGCCGCATTCCTTCAAAGAGTGAATGAGGTCGGAGAGATCATCCGCATCACGCTGGAAAAATGGAAACAGAAGTACCCGATAATCGGGGATGTGCGTGGATTGGGCGCCATGCGCCTGATAGAATTCGTGAAGGACCGCCAGACGAAGGAACCCGACCCGGAAACTACACTGACGGTCATTAAAGACGCCGTTGCCCATGGCCTGATCATGATCCGGGCCGGTCTGTACAGCAATTGTATACGTCTTTTGCCGCCGATCGCCATTNNGGCTACCCAACTCGTTCATAACGCCCATCTCCTTTCCTTCCATCCCGGATTCAAACGGGCAGGAGCAGATGCCATCGCCATCGAAGGAGACCGGATCGAAGCCGTAGGAAGCCTGGAGGAGCTTCAGCCGCTAATAAATCCTTCGACCCGGATGATCGATGCGCGCGGCAATACCCTCATGCCTGGCCTGCATGACACGCATATCCATGTATGGAAGGTCGGCAACCTGAAGACCTTTATGCTGGACGTACGGGGCGCAACCAGCCTCGATGAAATGCTATCCATGCTGGAAAAATACCGGGCCCTATACCCGGATAGTAGCTGGATCACTGCCAGGGGATTCAACGAGGCGGCCTGGGAAAATGGAAGAATACCGACCCGGAAAGACCTGGACAAAGTCGTCAAAGACAAGCCCGTCTACCTGATACGCACTTGCGCACATATTGCCGTTGCCAACAGCAAGGCCCTGGAACTGGCAGGTATTACTGCCGATATCCCCGCACCTCCCGGGGGGGTGATCTATAAAGATGCCAGCGGGCGTCCCAACGGAGTCTTTTCCGAAACGGCCCTGGGCCTGATCCATTCCCATATTCCCCCCTATACCAAAGAAGAATTGAAAACAATGATCCGGGCCGCCCGGGAAGAATTTTACCGGTATGGAATAACCGCAGTCACTGATCCGGCGGTCGACCCCCTCTTGCTGGAAGCTTATTATGAGATGGAGCAGGCCGTGCAGTTGGGATTCCGCTTGCATGCTATGCCGATCTTGTTGCCCGATGGGGGCGAACAGCCTTATCCCTTTCCGGAGCGCTATTCATCGGACCACCTGGTGGTAAATACCGTGAAATTTTTCAGCGACGGAGGGTTGAGCGGGCAAACGGCAGCTTTAAAAAGGCCTTATAAAAGCTCGGCGGAACAAGGCGTTCTGAGATTAAAAAAGGATCAA
>PLXD01000537.1 GCA_003151295.1 Chitinophagaceae bacterium
AAGGACGATACACTCAGCGCGACGGACAGCGTTAAAACGATCTTACGAAAAGCGCCGAACTCCCCAGACTCCCTGCAGAACCAAAAGGAAGATACTACCCAATACGCAAGGGCAAAGATCCATCTGAGCCCGGTAAACATGTCCGGACAGCGGAATAGACCCGGTACGCCTGCCGACAGCCTGAATAAATTGAAGATAGATACGGCTGCCCTTACCAAGATCAGGATGGACGCGAATCAACTCCTCAGCTTACAGAAGAAAGCGGACTCCCTCCAGGCAGCCATGCTGAAAGCGAAGGATGATGCAGATAAACTAACCCGGCTCCGGCGCCAGGCTGATTCGATAAAAATCGCCATGATAAAGCTGAAGAACGATTCTCTGCAGCTTGCATCCAGGATTCAATCCCTGCATTCCGCCTTTAGTTTTAAACCCGATCAGCCCNNGATCAGCCCCATTCGGTGGTGATCCTGGAGAATAAAGTGGACCCGGTATATGTCACCGAGAGCAAAAACGCCTTCGATCGGTACAACCGGGAAACCTATTATAATCAACCCTTCAATATTGAGAATATTTCACTGGATGATTCCAGTAAAATGGTGGTGATCAGCGGATTCGATAATGCGGCAACAGCCCTGGACTACATGGAAAAAGCAAGGAAGACGGCAGCCAGTGAGATCATTCCGTGGCTCCCGGCCGGCAAATACAAATTCCTGATCATCAGCGGGAGCAACCTGGAAGTCCTGAAAGGCAATAAAGATGTGAATGGATACCTGAAATTTCTCGAAACCTCTTTCCCGGGCAAATTTTAAACTTTTATATGGGGCTTTTGCTATTTTCAAGTATGATTTTTGCATAATTCCGGAGGCAAACAATAAGATAGCCGGGGCCGAATTCCTTATAAATTACAATAACTATATATATGTCTAAACTAGTTCGCATTTTTTGGAGTGTGTTTTTCATAGGGCTGGTGGCTTTTGTGCTTTTGATCTTAGGGATCAATTTCCTGGGTAGCCTGCCTTCTCTGAAAGAATTGGAAAACCCATCCATTATGCTGGCCTCGGAAGTCTATGCAGACGATGGCACGTCCATGGGAAAATACTATAAGGACAAGGGCAATCGCAGCAATGTGGACTATAAAGATATCTCTCCCTACGTCATCAATGCCCTGGTCGCAACCGAAGATGCGCGGTTCTATGAACATTCCGGCATTGACGGCTATGCGGTCATGAGGGCCGTGTTGAAATTAGGACACGACGGGGGTGGGAGCACCATCACCCAGCAATTGGCGAAAAATATGCTGGGCCAGGGGTCGAAGAATATCGTGCTTCGATTCATCGAGAAATTGAAAGAGTGGATCACCGCTATTAAGCTGGAAAGGAATTTTACCAAACAGGAGATCATAGCCCTATACCTTAACGCCGTGCCTTTCGGAGATAATGTGTATGGCGTCCGGAACGCATCCCGGACCTTCTTCCAGAAGGAACCCGACCGGTTGAGTGTAGACGAAGCAGCTGTTCTGATAGGCATGCTGAAAGGCAATACTATATACAACCCGCGCAAAAATCCTAAAGCCGCCATCGAAAGACGCAATACGGTCCTCAACCAAATGGTCAAAGGCAAGTATCTCACCGAATCCGATGCGGCTGCGCTAAAAATCAAACCGATAGACCTCACCAATTATAAGAAGATGGACGAGACCAATGGGCTCGCCCCCTATTTCCGGGACGTGATCCGGGAAGAACTGAAGAAATGGTGCAAAGAACATAAGGACCCAGCCACCGGAGAACCCTACAATCTCTTTGAAGACGGGCTGAAGATCTATACGACGATCAACCCTCGTATGCAGATCAATGCGGAGGAAGCCGTGGCCAGGGAGTTGCCCCTCCTGCAAAATGCGTTGAGCGTACAGCCTGATATCCTTAACGGAGAGGTTTGGAAGGATCACCCCAATCTGCTGGAAGTGGCTATGAGAAATAGCGACCGGTGGAAGAATATGGAAGACGCCGGAATCGACGAGGCCGATATCCGCAAGACGTTTTTCCAACCTGCGGAAATGAAGGTGTTCGCCTGGAATGCCCGACGCGAAAAAGATACCGTCATGACGCCTATGGACTCCATAAAATATCACCGGCAAATGCTGGAGACAGCTTTTATGGCAATGGACCCGATCACCGGGGCGGTAAAAGCATGGGTAGGCGGGATAGATTTCAGGACTTATAAGTTCGATCATGTGAACATCAATACCAAGAGGCAGGTAGGCAGCACCATCAAACCCTTCCTCTATGGCATGGCCATCGAAGATTATGGCTTCACTCCCGCAACCCAATGTGAAGAAACCCAGCAATATTTCCCGAAATATAAGGACTATGTCCCGGCCAGGAATAAAGGACGCACCGGCACCTGTACAATGGCCACGGGATTGGCATTTTCAACGAACGAGGTGGCAGCCTATATCATGAAGCAGTTCGGAGACGACGGACCCGACCGCTTCGCCGACTTCATCAAACAGATCGGTATCCCTACCAAAGTGCCGCCCTACCCGTCCCTGGCCCTGGGCGCCTGCGAACTCTCGCTCTATGAGATGATGTGGGGATACACCCTTTTTCCATCCGGGGGTTCCAGCGACAAACCCTATTATATTTCGAGGATCGAGGACAAGAACG
>PLXD01000243.1:0-7130 GCA_003151295.1 Chitinophagaceae bacterium
ATCCTGTCATTGCCCCCGCGGATCACTTTTGCATAAACAGGCTCTCCCTGCTGGTCTATGATGTATTCTACCATGACAAAGGTTTTCACCTGTCCGTCTTCGAGATCTTTTACCGCCTCTTTGCTCAACTTGTCGAGAAAGGATTGGAAAGCATCGTTGCCACCGGGGAAGAGCGGTAATTTATCTACCACCTTAGCCAGGTCTTCTTCGGGGATAGGCTGCAAAATGTGCGGGGTCTTCCTCTTTGCTTTTTCAACCGGGTTCTTCTTCTCCTCCACAGTAGAAGGGATATCTTCCGTGACATATTCCCCCTTGCTGTTGATCATAACAAAGGGCGGGTCCCTATATTTTTCGAAATAGTAAAAAGCATTCCGCATGCTCCTGGCGAAAGAGGTATACTCGGAAAAATTCATCAGGAATTTATTCAGGTAGTCCACGCTTCGGGGATTGTTGAAATTGACCGGGAAAATATGCACCGGAATAAAATCCTCTCCCTGATCCTTGGCATAAGCCGCTAAGATATACACTTCTTCTATTTGAGAATCCGTAAGCGGGATACAGCCGATAGTCACGCAGCTCCCATGGATATAGATCTCTCCTCCCGGCTGATAGGAATCGCCCAACATCCTGTCCGAGGCATTGGGATAGTTCAGGCCCAGAGAAAGATGATAAAGACTCCTGGCTTTAAACTCGTTGATAAAGTAAAACCCTTCGGGGACCTGGTAATCGCCCGCCATCCGCTTGGGGCCCAGTGTACCTGCCAGGGCGCAAACTTTATAGGATTTGAATAATTTGTATTTCTCTTCTTTGGTATTCTTTACCCAGACCTCCAGTTGACTATCATATTTGAAGGACCGTATGTACACGAACCGGGCAGGCCATTTTAAACCCTTTTCAGAGAATTGCTTCATTAGGGTATCTTCCTTCCTTTTCAGGATTTCCCCGATTTTTGGTATAGAACGCTGATTATTTATGAAACTAAAAGAAGACCCTACATTTTGTGCAGATAGCTGTGCATTGAACAGGGTGCAAACTGCAATTATTACATGAAATCTAGATATCATCATCCTGCTGGCACTCATATAATAGGGTAAAAATTATCATTTTAGCTTGACCGGGTATGAAAAGTAGATAAAGTTACTATAAAAAGCAACGAAAATCTGCTTTATTAAACCTATTAAACGGGAATAGGTTGTTAAAAATCAAATAAATGTAAGTATTTCATAGGTTCCCCCTGGCAGACTGCTCCCTTTCAATCGCTTCAAACAGGGCCTTAAAATTGCCTTTCCCAAAGCTTTTAGCCCCTTTGCGTTGAATAATCTCAAAAAACAGAGTAGGTCTGTCTTCTACCGGTTTACTGAATATCTGCAATAAATATCCTTCCTCGTCCCTGTCTACCAGGATACCCAAATCCGCTAAGGGCCTGATGTCCTCGTCGATAGTGCCTATACGCGACCTGAGGTCCTGATAATAAGAAGAGGGCACCTGCAGGAATTCCACGCCCCGGTCACGGAGTTGCGTGACGGTTTGGAGAATATCATTCGTGGCAAGGGCTATGTGCTGCACGCCCTCGCCGTTATAGAACTCGAGATATTCTTCCACCTGCGATTTCTTTTTCCCTTCCGCCGGTTCATTGATGGGAAATTTGACATACCCGTTCCCATTGCTCATCACTTTACTCATCAATGCGGAATATTCCGTGGAAATATCGTTATCATCGAACGAGAGGATATTGCTAAAGCCCATGACCTCTTCATAGAAATTCACCCAGGGATCCATCTGGTTCCAGCCCACATTGCCCACGGCATGATCTACATACTGCAGGCCGGTGGAAGGAGGATTATAGGCTGTCTTCGTTTCCCTGTACCCGGGCATGAACGGCCCGGAATAATTATTTCTTTCAACGAAGAGATGGACCGTTTCCCCATAGGTATAAATACCGCTGAGAACCACTTCTCCATATCTATCGGTGAAGCAGGCAGGTTCCATATAGCTCTTTCCGCCTCGCATGGTCGTTTCTTTCCAGGCGCTTTTCGCATCGTCTACCCGGAGTGCGAGCACTTTTACGCCGTCGCCATGCAAATAGACATGGTCGGCAATCGGATGCCCTGTACGTAGGGCTGTCGTAAATACAAAGGTCAGTTTGTTCTGGCGGACCGCGTAGCTGACCCTGTCTTTGATGCCCGTTTCGGGGCCTGCATAGGCCAGCGACTGAAATCCAAAAGCGGATTTGTAATAATGAGCCGCCTGCTTGGCGTTGCCCACATAAAACTCTACATAATCGGTTCCCTGCAAGGGCAGGAAATCGGCTTCCCCCGGTTGCCGGCTATTCGCCGCTAATAAAGTTGACATATCCAAATAGATTTAAAATCAGGAAATAACAAATATGGATCAGTAAATAACATACGACAAGACCGGTAGTATATAATACGCGGTAAGACCCGTAGAGTTAGGTAGAAAATGAACGATCCCGGATCAGGAAGCCGCATCCATCGCAAGCGCTTCCATGAGCAGGAAGTAGTCCAACCGCTTGTCATCGAAAATTTTATGTGGGTAGTCCGGGTGCATAATATCCTATAAAGATAAAAAAATTTCGGATATACTAAGCCCCTCTTTCCTATCTTCACAGCACAAACCAGCAGGCATGTTAAAAGTCGGAATTTTAGGGGGAGGGCAGCTAGGGAGAATGCTATTGCAGGCCGCAGCCAACTATCCGGTGGAAACCTTTGTGATGGAAAATGATGAAGAATGTCCCGCAGCGCATCTCTGCCATCATTTCACGAAAGGGGATATCCGGAATTTCGGGGATGTCTATGAATTTGGGAAGGGATTGGACGCTATCACCATCGAGATCGAATCCGTGAATGAGGATGCCCTGGAAAAACTGGAGAGCGAGGGAGTAAAAATATACCCGAAAACGGCAGCCCTCCGGACCATTAAAAACAAGATCCTCCAAAAGCAGTTCTATGCGAAACACCAGGTGCCGACTGCCCCCTTTGAAATTACAGCCAACCTCGACGAGTTGCGGGCAAAGACCGACTTCATTCCTGCAGTGCACAAGATCGGCGCCGGTGGTTATGACGGGAAAGGCATACAGATCCTAAAGACCGCAGAAGATATCAATAAAGGTTTTGATGCGCCCAGTGTACTGGAGAAGATGGTGGCAATAGATAAAGAGATCTCGCAGATCATTGCTATCAATGAAAAAGGAGAGATCGCCATGTATCCCTTGGTCGATATGGTATTTAACCCCGATCTGAATTTGCTGGATTACCAGATCAGTCCGGCCAACCTGCCCGAAAAAACGCTATGGAAGATAGAGGCAATTGCCATGCGGGTGGTTAAAGAATTGAAGAGCCCGGGGCTTTTCGCGGTAGAACTGTTTGTCAGCAGGCAGGGGGATGTCTTTGTCAATGAGACGGCGCCCCGGGTCCATAATAGTGGGCACCATACTATCGAAGCCAATTTCAGCTCCCAATTCGATATGCTCTGGCGGGTGATCCTCGGCTATCCATTGGGTAATACTGCACAGATCTCGCCGTCGGCCCTGGTCAACCTCATAGGCGCAGAGGGAGCTACCGGCCCGGCCCATTATGAGGGTCTGGCTGAAGTATTGCAAATGGATTGCACTTTCGTGCATATTTACGGCAAGAAAGAGACAAAACCCGGCCGTAAGATGGGACATGTGACCATCATGGGCAAGGACACGCGTGATCTCGTACATAAAGCGCATAAGATCAAACAGGCTATAAAAGTCATCAGCAAATAAACTCCGGGAGTATGCTCCGCGGAACAACCATTTAAAAGAAGATCGATATGCCCCAGGAACAACCTATTCTAGTCGGCATCATCATGGGCAGCGACAGCGACCTGCCTGTCATGAAGGCGGCTGCCGATATCCTGCAAGAGTTCGGGATCGCGTTTGAATTGACGGTCGTCTCTGCCCACCGTACCCCTTTGCGCATGGTGGAATATGCCAGCCTGGCGAAACAAAGGGGATTGAAGGTCATTATTGCTGGAGCAGGTGGGGCGGCGCATCTGCCGGGTATGGTCGCTGCGATCACTTCCCTGCCGGTGATCGGCGTTCCTATCAAATCCTCCAACTCTATGGACGGGTGGGATTCCGTGTTATCCATATTGCAAATGCCCAATGGCATTCCCGTAGCCACGGTAGCATTAAACGCCGCGAAAAATGCGGGCATCCTGGCTGCTACGATCATTGGCGCATTCGAGGAGGCCATCGGGAAAAAAATAGCGGACTATAAGAAGACCCTGGAGACGGAAGTATTGAAGAAAGCCGATAAGTTGAAGGGGGAAGGCTGGCAGAATCAATTCGATTGATCTTTTTAATTCCATTACTCTTTTTTCCCGTCTGACCGCTCTACCCTGAAGTTGTTAACGCCTCCTTCTATCATCACCCGGTCGATCGTAAAATGAGAGTGCCCCGGCGGGAATTTACCATGGGCAGCGACCGTGTTGGTCCTTATGACCGATAACATTTTCTCCACGTACGCGACGCTGCTATCGCCCTTGTCAGGCAGCGGATAAGAGCCACTTCCGATATTATACCTGTTATTGACGAGGGAAAATTTATGTGAGTCAGAATGAATATCATAGAACGCCAGGGTGGTATCCGATGCAAGCAAGATGCCGAGATTTAACAGATCTGCGGCGCCGGAAGCGTTGGAAAAACGAAATGTCTTATGGTATTGATTATAGCAGATCTGCGTGAATACGGCTTTCCCGATGAAACTGTCTATATCGATCAAAGGGAACTGCTGAGTGACCGTATTGGCGACAACAGCTCCATTCAGGGTGAACTCGCCGCTTCCCCGCAACGTGATAAAAGGAACATTACGACCGCACTCGTTCCAGTTATCGTACACCAATATGCGGCCTTTATTCGCGACGGCATAACAATTGGCATTGTTTACGGATACACATGCGAATATTTTAAGGATGGAAGCATTATCCCTGCCGGTACCCGTCATTTGTACGGAGTTACCCGCCGCACAATAATTATGATGCAGGTCTTCGAAGCGGAAGTCGGTATGGGAAAATCCATTGACCAGCATATTGGATCTGACGCCGTTATAGACCATCAGTTCATCCCCATAGATGCTATTCCCTTCCTGGTCGTTGTCCTCGACGAGTATCCCATCCGCTCCCGCGGCCGCGTTAATATATAAATTCCTGACNNCCACGGGTTCTCCTGGAGCGCCTTTCCATACCAGTGCCGTGACCAGCCCGTCTCCATAGATGATGATCGGAGCGCCGGGCGGAATACGAAGGGTCTTTGTAAGATTATATTGGCCATATACGAAATGAATCAGTCCCTTCTTACCCGAAGCTGCGGCCTTATCGACAGCCGCCTGGATCTCTTCCATACTCATCCGGTTCGTGATTTCCGTAACGGGAACCCTAACCAGAGGGGCAAATGGAGCAGGATCGAGGGCCGGAAGGGGGCCGGGTTTGACTCCATAACGGTTATCCCTGATCAAAAAACGGCCCCCGTACTTCTCTAAAGTCCAGCCGATGGTGGAAAAGCTATTACCTATCAGGGTACCGTCGGCAGGCGGGGTTTTAAAATTATCGATCATCCGGATGATATTATGGGTGCCTGAATCAGGGGTAGGCGCCGTCGCAAATGTATTGTCCAAAATCAGGGTATTTCCCTTGGTGAACAGATCCACCAGGGTAAGATTGCGCCGGTTGATCACCAGGTTGTCCTGAAGGGTGATCGGCGAAGTATTACTAAATTGACTGGCCCTGATAAAGGCATTGGAATTATAGGATATGTTATTGCGAAAGGAAAAGAAACTGGAATTGCCCAAAGAAATATCCGAAGTCGCAGAATTCTTAAAAATGCTCCTGTATATATGAAAATTCCCTGCCCCGAAACCGGGCAGGTTATTTGCGACCCCTACATTGCAATTTTCAAAATAGGAATCCCATACCCACCAGTCCAGGGCATTCCAGCCCTGCAGGGAGATCGCAGTAGAGGAGCAGTTATAAAAACGGCAGCGGCGGATGCAGAATTCCGCATCCATATTCGGCCCCGATTTAAGCCCCACTCCCAGGTTGCGGAAGATCTCATCGGTATGCCGTGTGCCTGAATTGGCTGGGCCGGTCCTGCCATCCCATTCATGGGCCACCGCAGCGAGTGCTTTAGAACTGCCATCCCAGGTGATCCGGCTGTATTCGCTGTAAGCCACTCCGTTCAACTGGAACATTTTCATCCCTGCCGGGCCGTCCCATTTAATGATCGTTTTTTCAGGATCTTCCCCGATAATGGCGATCCCCCGGCGAGATTGCATCGTCAGGGTCGTGGTTATGCGATAAACTCCGTTGGGAATGTATAATACCGGCGAGGATTGCCCCTCGCCAAGGTTATTCAGTGCCATTTGCAAGGCATGAGTATCATCTGCGACCCCATCCCCTTTAGCAGGATAAGCGNNGAACGCCTCCGGGTAAAAGAAAATATAGAAGCCCGATAAAAAAACAAAAGGGATCTCTCATATATAATATCCGGTAATTATACTGTAATCTATGATATACCTCAATACCAAAAATAATACCAGTCTGATTTGCAAACTTTCCCGCAATAAGCTGTTGGACAATGTCTCAACCTCTTATATTCATATTTTCCAATTATAAATGAGTCCCTTTTTCGCTTTTTTATCCTAAATTGTCACTCGTTTATAATTTGAATCACTAATAATGAATCTTTATGATCAGTATTGCTTGTTCTCAGACCCGCCGCATCTTTCTTCTTTCCTTCCTCATTTGTGTGATCAGTAACCAGTTGATACAGGCTCAGGATACAAACGATCCGAAATTGACGGAGGTCTGGAGTCCCGAACCCAAAGTAGTGACCCCGGGTGCGGCCTACGGGGAGGCCCCATCCGATGCCATTATTCTTTTTGATGGCAAAAACCTCGATCAGTGGGTGTCTGTGAAGGATACAACGGCCGCAGCCGATTGGACCGTTGCCAATGGCATCCTTACCGTGAAGAAGAACGGAGGGGGCAATATCCAGACCAAAGAACGATTCAACAATTATCAGTTGCATATAGAATGGAGGATCCCGAAAAATATCACCGGGGAAGGCCAGGGACGCGGCAACAGCG
>PLXD01000243.1:7158-7292 GCA_003151295.1 Chitinophagaceae bacterium
CCCGTATTCAGTGAGTCCGGAGAACTGGCATCCCCGGCGAAAGTTACCGTTTTTCAGAATGGCATCGTGGTGGAGAACGGTTTCGAGCTAAAGGGTCAAACCCATTATATCGGCAAACCTTTTTACAAAAAGCA
>PLXD01000154.1 GCA_003151295.1 Chitinophagaceae bacterium
CCGGGAAGAGATTTTTTACAAATGCATGCGCTCTTTTTTGGCCAGCAGCCCTTCGACCGTTTCGCGGTACATTTCGTCCGGGATGCAGCAATCCACCGGGCAAACGGCAGCACACTGGGGCTCTTCATGGAATCCCTGGCATTCCGTGCACTTATTCGGAACAATATAATAGGTATCTACGCTGACCGGGGCATTACGCTGACCCGCATCCACGACAGTCCCATCAATAAGGGTAAAAGGTCCTTTCACGCTGGTTCCGTCGGAAACTGCCCACTCCACGCCTCCCTCATAAATAGCATTATTAGGGCATTCGGGTTCGCAGGCTCCGCAATTGATGCATTCTTCGGTAATTTTTATAGCCATATTTAAAAAAATTAGAGGTTTATTAAAAGTATAATTTTACAGCCCCAAATATAAAAGGATTTATGCATTTACAACAACGGATTAATTTATTGGTTGAATTAGGCTCCTATCTTTTATCCGGCGACGAGGATTGGCTAATGGCCAAACAAAAGGCCTCCCGGGAGAACGGCTGGTTCATCCCAGAATTCATCGATCTGGCTGTGCAAAACATTGCTGGGGATAACCTGCAAAAAGAGAAGCTGACGGACTGGGTAACCCATTATCAATTACCCGAAAAGAACCCATCACCCAAAAATATCGGCCTCATCATGGCAGGCAATATACCCCTGGTGGGATTTCACGACTTTCTCACCCTCTTTATCTCGGGCCACCGCCAGACCATCAAACCCTCTTCCAAAGATGAGACACTCATCCGGCGGCTGGTCGCACAATTGACCGCTCTCGATCCTTCGGTCGGCGACTATGTCTGTTTTGCAGAAAGGCTGAACGGTTGCGATGCTTATATAGCTACCGGCAGTAATAATTCGGCCAGGTATTTCGAATACTATTTCAGCAAATACCCCCATATTATCCGGCGCAACAGGACTTCCGTCGCCGTGCTCGACGGCCGGGAAACGGCGGATGAATTGGATAAGCTGGCGGATGACGTTTTGCTGTATTTCGGCCTGGGATGCAGGAATGTCACCAAGATCTATACCCCAGAGGGCTATGATTTCGTACCCTTGCTGCAAGCCTTTTCAAAATATGCTCCGCTGGCGGATTTTTCCAGGTACAAGAACAATTATGATTACCAGTTGACCCTGCTGATCCTGAACAAAAAATACTATATGAGTACCGAAACCATCCTGCTGACCGAAAACCCTTCTGTCTTCTCGCCCATCAGCGTACTGAATCTGGAATACTATAAACCCGGCAGCGATATCGCCGGAAGCCTGCTTTCCAATAAGGATATACAATGCATCATAGGCCGGGAACAGAACTTCGCGCTCAACCCCGTTGAGCGCTCGTTCGGAACCTTCGCAAGCTTGGTTCCCTTTGGACGGGCCCAGCAGCCTACACTGACAGATTATGCAGATGGTGTGGATACCCTGCAATTTTTGCATACGCTATGAAATTAACGGATGAAAGACTGACAGTAAGGGGGGCCCCATCCCCAATGACCCGACAACCGCCAATAATCCGAAATTGATTTTGATAAGTACTTGAAAATCCTTACATTAGGGAGTGGGGGGCAGTCCGATCTACGAAGAGCTTAGTAAATTATTTGTTAAACTGAATCATCGGTACCAACAGTTTTCGAACCTTGACGTTAATTTGTTGTCGCAGGCATGTAATTTGGACAAGCCTTTTATCGTTTAAACAAAAAGAAAAAAAGGATATTATTATGAAAGTAAAACAAATAGTAGCTGTAGTCCTTATTAGTGCTGCAACCGCTCTGACTACCATGTGGGGATACAGCCGTTTCACGGTTGGTAAGACCTACTACTATTCGCAGGACTCGGGTAAAGTGCCTGCCAATTACGCCAAATTCTTCGACGGCGATAAAAAGCAGTTCAGCGGCGGACCGGTCGATTTCTCCGATGCCGCCAGTGCGGCTATTCCAGCCACCGTGCATATCAAAACGAAGACCATTCGCACGGCAAGCAATAACCTCCCTCATCGCAACCCGTTCTCCGATCTTTTCGGCATCGATCCGGACGATTTTTTCGGCAATGGAAATGGGATGCACTCCATGCCTGAAATGGCTTCCGGCTCCGGAGTGATCATCAGCAATGACGGATATATCGTTACCAATAATCACGTAGTGGACGGCGCAGACGAAGTGACCGTCACCCTCAGCAACAGAAAATCTTTCAAGGCCAAAGTAGTGGGTACGGATCCCAGTAGCGACATCGCAGTCGTGAAGATCGAGGCACAGGGATTGCCCTTCCTCCTCTATGGCAATTCAGACGATGTGAAGATCGGTCAATGGGTGCTCGCAGTAGGCTATCCGCTGAATTTGGAAACCACCGTCACCGCCGGCATTGTCAGCGCGCTCGACCGCGACATCCACGAGACCCAGTACGACTCGTTCATCCAGACCGAANNGTCACCGCCGGCATTGTCAGCGCCAAAGGCAGGACCCTGGATATCAATCGCAGCAAATCCGCTCCTCCGATCGAGTCTTTTATCCAGACGGATGCGGCTGTCAACCCCGGTAACAGCGGTGGTCCGCTGATCAACCCCGAAGGGCAACTGATCGGCATCAACTCTGCCATTGCTTCGCCTACGGGTTCCTACGCTGGATATTCATTCACGATCCCGGTCAATATCGTAAAAAAGATCGTCAGCGACATCATGAAATTCGGTACGCCCCAACGAGCTTACCTGGGCATCCAGTATCCCAGTAATGAAATGAGCGATGACCAGAAAAAACAAATGGGTATCAGGGATGGGGAAGGCGTATATGTGATGGATGTGACGGCAGATGGTGCCGCTTTACAGGCCGGTATTAAAAAAGGGGACATGATCGAGAAACTGAATGATATTACCGTCAGCACAGGTGCCGAAATGGTCGGACAGATAGCCACTTTTCGCGNNCGACAAGATCAATGTGACCTACAAAAGAGACGGAAAAGATTATACCGCCACCATTACGTTACGGAACAATACCGGCACCACCGCGGTCGTAAAGACCTCAGCACTCGATAAATTAGGCGCCGATCTGCAGACACTCGACAAGAAAGCAGCCACCGAGATGGGCGTTAAAGGCGGCGTCGTTGTAAAATCGGTACAAGAGAACGGCTTGATGGATAAATCCAGGATCCAGGAAGGGTTCATCATTCTGAAAGCAAATGGGAATGATGTCTTGTCGAAAGAAGATTTCCAGAAAATCGTGGCAAATTCCACCGTAACGGTCAAACTCGAAGGTGTATTTCCCGGTTATGAAGGGGTTTATAGCTTTCCATTGAAAATTTCCAGCGGGGAATAAAGGGACGAAACGAACAATCTTTCAATATGCTTTCTAAAAAAAGGTCCGGGTCATTCGCCCGGGCCTTTTTTATAGGTTCTTTTCATTGCTCTTTATCTTTTCACTGCTTTTTATTTGGCCTATTGCATGTATCCTATTGTCTCGTCTTTTCTTGTCCCTTCTTTTCGAATACCTTATATCCCCATGCCGGCACTGTAACCGTTTTATAGGTCGTCAGATCTGCTGTCTCACCGCTAAAGATTTCCCTGAAACTCCCTTGTACAAAAGGATCGTCCAGGCGAACGGACTGCCCTTCCGCCGAAAAATTGAGAATCACCAGCACCTCTCCGGCCGGGTGTTTGCGGAGAAAGGCAAAAATGCTTTCCCCCGCCCCCAACCGGTGGGTCTGCACTGCCGTATCTCCCGCACGCAGGGCAGGGCTAACCTTCCGCAGGTTCAGCAGCGCCTTATAAAAACCATGCAACTTGTACACACCCGTCCATTCGATGGGATCCTTATCGAAGAACTGAAGGCGTTTCTCATTCGGCATCTCCTGGCCGCTATAGATCAGCGGGAGGCCATTCCAGGTACAGCATAACACGGCAAAAGGCAGCGCCGCCGCCCCCAGCCGCTCATACTCACTGCCACTATGGGAATTCTCATCATGGTTGGTTGTGAAAAAGGCGCGAAATGCCTCCGGTGGGAACTGTTTACTATAATAATCCAACACCTCATCCAGCCCCGAAATGCCGAATTCCTTTCTCCATACGGCTTCCATCCGGTGCAGGAGTTTCCAGGTATAGGTCGCGTCAAAGACCTCATGATAGGCAATCTCCTCACACTCCGCAAGCCAGAACAACCTTTTTACACCATCCAATACCGTTCGCGCCTGCCGCCAGAAATCCAGGGGCACGAGCATGGCCATATCGCAGCGAAATCCATCGATATCGAACTGCTGCACCCACCATTGCATGGCTTCGATCATAGACACATGCAGTTCCTTGTTGTCATAATTCAAATCGATCACATCATCCCATCCATGTATCTCGTAGAAATTTCCTTCGTGATTCCTGCGGTAATAGTCCGGATGCTCCCGGGTCCAGCGATGATCCCAGCCGGTGTGATTGGCCACCCAATCGATAATGACTTTAAAGCCCAGTTCATGGGCAGCCTGCATGAGATTTTTAAAATCTGTANNGGTAACCGTTCCGAATTCAGGGCTCGTAGCCGTATAGTCCGAGCAAGCGTAATAGCTGCCCAGCGTCCCCTTGCGTTTTTCGATGCTGATGGGGGTGATCGGCATAAACCAGAGGATCTCTATCCCCATATCCTTCAGACGGGGTAATTCCCGGCCAAAGGCCTCGAAAGTCCCCTCTTTGGTCTATTGCCGAAGGTTGACCTCATATATATTCGTTGCATAACCCCAGTCGACCGGCCGAAAAGATGAACTCATACGCTTTATTAATCGCTTTATAATGTAAGTTTTCGAGGGTGGTAAGTTAATATTTATTCTGCTTCCGGATGCACAAGTTTGTACCTTTGCTATGCCTAAAAAGATTAAGTAAAAGACATTATTTACGGATGAAAACCTTTAATGTTCCGATCACTTATCGCAGTCCGCTGATCTCCGCCATCAAGAACAGGCGCAAGCAGCAGGACAAGATGAAAAAGGATTTCACGCCGGCCTTACTGGACCTGGGTGGGCTTCAAATCTACCTGGCCCGCCATTTCGGGTTTTGTTACGGCGTGGAAAACGCTATAGAAATCTCCTTCCGCACC
>PLXD01000422.1 GCA_003151295.1 Chitinophagaceae bacterium
TACGCCATTTCATATTGCTTAATGCGGGTGGCAATCTCCGGGTCGCCGAATTGTTGGTAACTCAACTCGTTGAGGGAAGCAACCTTGTCGATCATCTTACGCCGGCTGCCGCGGTCCATTCCATCCGGATCCGTCAGGTAGAGCACGGGATTTTCGCCGCTGCTGAACTGCACGCCCTGGTGGATGGAATCCAAAAACCCGTTGGTCCAAAGTTTCGAATAGACGCCTTGGCCATTGCCCCGGCCTTTCGACAGCAAAACGCAAAACGCCGGAAGATTCTTATTCTCCGTACCGAGGCCATAGCTCACCCAGGCGCCGATACTGGGCCGGTTTCCCTGCTGGGCGCCGGTCTGGAAAAAGGTCAGCGCCGGGTCATGATTGATGGCATCGGTATGCATGGATTTGATGATGCAAAGATCGTCCACCACCCTCGCCATATTCGGAAAGGCCTCACTTACCCAGGCCCGCGACTCCCCATGTTGGGCGAATTTGTAATAGGAGCCTACCAGGGGGAAAGTTTTCTGCATGGAGGTCATGCCCGTCAGCCGCTGTCCATTTCTTATCGATTCAGGCAGGTCCTGCCCCATCATTTTCTGCAGCATGGGTTTATAATCGAAGCATTCAAGCTGGGAAGGCGCGCCATTCTGGAACAGGTAGATGACCCGTTTCGCCTTGGGCGCAAAATGCGGGATACCCGCCATAAAATCCTTCTCCTCCCCGGATCCTCCGAAGAGGTCTGGTATCAGCAATGAACCCAACGCAGCGGTTCCCAGGCCGACACTCAGGCTGGTCAAAAAACGGCGCCGGTTCATATTCAGCCCGTGCTCTAATATTTCCTTTTCCATAATCAGGATTTTGTGATGGCTTCATCCATATTATAAATAACCTCCAACACCTGCATCATAGCAGCAATGCTGCCGGCAGGGTGAGTATTGTCTTGCCGGTATTCTCCCACCTGCAAGAGTCTCATGGCCTCTTTCGGGTGCGTCTGCATGTAAGCCTGCCGGTCTTTATAGTAATCCAATAAAATATCCATTTCCTTTTTCTCCGGGTCGCGGCAAATGATACGACGGAAGCCTTCTGCGATGGAAACTTCAGCGGCAGGCTGATCTTGTAACAGGCGGCCGGCGAGAACTCTTGAGGCCTCCAGCACCGTAGTATCGTTCATCATGACCAGGGCCTGCAGGGGAGTATTGGTTCTCNNTCTTTTTACCTCGCACTGATCCCGGGTGCTGGCATCGAAGATCATCGAAATAGGCGGGGTAACCGTGCGTTTAATAAATACATACATCCCTCTCCGGTAGAGCAGGTCTCCATGATCCTGTATATATGTCTTTAAGATCCCTCTCCCCGAAGAGGCCATCTCCCAGAGCCCGGGCGGCTGATAAGGCTTTACGCTCGGACCGCCGATCGCATGGCTCAGCAATCCGCTGCTGCATAAGATCATATCGCGGATCATTTCTGCCGGCATGCGGAGACGGGGTGCATGGGACAGGTAGATGTTTTCAGGGTCGGCCCGGAACTTCTCCGGACTGGCGATTGCAGATTGACGATAGGTTGACGAAAGTAACATCTGGCGCACCAGTCTCTTGATGTCCCATCCATGTTCGCGGAAGTCGACGGCCAGCCAATCGAGTAAAGCAGGATGAGAGGGAAGATCTCCCTGCATACCGAAATCGGCGGCCGATTTTACAATCCCCCTTCCGAAGATCTCCTGCCAGACCCGATTGACAAAAACCCTTGCCGTCAAAGGATTATCAGGATTGCAGAGCCACTTGGCCAGCCCCAGCCGGTTGCGTGGATAACTGGCAGGAAAAGGCAGGATAGATACGGGTGTGGAAGGATCTACGCTATCTCCATGAGCATCATAGTTACCCCGGATCAGCACATAGGTCTTGCGTAAGGTATCCCGGTCACCCATGACGGACACCTCAAGCTTATTGGTATCTTTCTTCTGAACGAAACTCAATACGTTCTGCAAGTCTGCCTGCGTGATCTGCATCTTTGGCTTCTTCGCATAAGTGTCAGGTCCGCCTACCGTAGACTCCATGCCCACTTCTTTCACATTATTGAAAAAAGCGAAAAGTTTATAATAATCCTTCTGGGAGAAAGGGTCGTATTTATGATCATGGCAATGGGCGCATTCGATAGTGACCCCCAAAAAGGTCCGTCCAAGGGTACTGGTTCTGTCCGTAACATATTCTACCCGGTATTCCTCGTCGATCACACCCCCTTCTTCGGTGATCTTATGATTGCGATTGAAGGCGGTTGCCAGGAGCGCTTCTCTATTGGAGTCGGGTAGCAGGTCGCCGGCCAGTTGCCAGGTGATGAACTTATCGTACGGCAGATTTTCATTGAAAGCATGGATCACCCAATCCNNACTCCGATAGTTATCATCCTGGTAGCCATGCGAATCCGCATAGCGTGCTACATCCAGCCAGGGGACTGCCATATGTTCCCCGTAAGCGGAATCCTTCAGGAGCTCATCGACCATTTTCTCATAGGCGTCCGGTCTTTTATCGTTCATAAAACGATTCCTCCGTTCCGGCGAAGGAAGAAGTCCCGTTATATCCAGGGAAATCCGTTTCAGCAATCTTTCCTTGTCCGCTTCCTCATTAGGTTCCAGTCCCCTTTTCTCCATTTGCTGGAGGACGAAATAGTCGATCTCGTTGCGGGGCCATTTTGTATCCTTGACAACAGGGAGAACTGCTTTGCGGGGTGCGATAAATGCCCAATGAGGTTCATATACTGCGCCCTGCGCGATCCATTTTTTTACCAGGGAGATCTCGTCGTCCGAAAGGCCGGGCAGGTGACTCGAAGCGGGTGGCATTTGAATAGCCGTATCCTTCGTACTGACACGGAGGAATAGCTCGGATATTGAAGGATTGCCGGGAACAAGCGCATGTGCCTGTGGGTGGTCCTGCAAGGCGTTATATGCTTCGGCGGCTATATCGAGGCGAAGTCCTGCCTGCCTCTTGTTGCCGTCCGGTCCATGACAGTTGAAGCATTTATCGGACAGGATCGGGCGTATCTGGAAATTGTAGCTGATCTTACCGGCCGGGTCTAATCCGGCCGATTTTCTACCCGCGCTCCAGTGACAGGATAGGGATATTGCGGCGACAACGGTTCCCAAAAGGACTATAAGGAGGAATTTTTTCATACCGGCGTATTTGCTTAAAATCAGAACTCGCTAATTTAGCCAAAAAAAAAGACATTTTACGCCCGGATCAATATAGCGTATAAGTTTATCAATATAGCATATATACAAAAAAGCTATCCCGGACCACCCATATTGGGTGTCCGGGACTGGCTTTTCCACTGAGAAACTACTGAAAAAAACATATATACTCTAACTGCTGAAAATGAATAAGTTATTAACGTCCGATCAGGATTTTACTGTTCTCACGGGTGCCATCGGCGGCTGTAACGTTCAGAACATATATCCCCGGTGTATACTGCTGAATGGCGAAAGTGACGATCGTACCATTGCTGCCGGAAACTTTCTTCTCCTGTAAAAGCTGACCGGACTGGTTATACAGGCGCAGGGTGAACTCATTTTCTTCAGACTGACCCAGGGATACATTCACAAAATCACGGGCGGGGTTAGGAAAGAAACTGATATTGTTTATTACGGTAGTCCGTATTACTCTTACATCTGTATAACCAAACGATCCATCGAGGTTCACCATTTCCATGCGGTAGTAATTGATACCCTTTAAAGGACTTGCATCCGTATAAGTATAATTGGAAACAGTCGATGAAATGCCCTTGGCTTCCACCTCGCCGATCTCGTTCCAGATGATTCCATCCGCGCTGCGTTCTATCGTGAAATGGCTGGTATTCGATTCCATCTGTGTGCTCCAGGCGAGGTCGACCGTATTGTTATTAGCGGTTTCGGCAGTGAACGTAACCAATACAAGGGGCAGAATCGACGAGGCGGTCGTTCCACCTGAGTTGATCGTGGCAGGACCATAGGTATTCGACCCGGCACAAGAGTTGGCATTGGAATGCACGCTGCCCGAATTACAATTAATCGTGTTGGTCGTTGAATGGGTAGTATGGGTTCCACTGGAGAAAGAGGGGTAGTAATTATAGCTGCTCCAGTTAAAATAGGCATTATTCTGGTTGCCTGCAGTAACGTAAGAATTATCGTAGATATTAAGTACGGGGCCGTTCATAACAAATTCAGAAGTGCTGGCCAGGGTGCCATCCCCTATAAATATCTGGCTGGTGTTGATCAGGTTGAAGGGTCCGCCATTTACAGTCCACCTGCTGGCATCGTATAAATTGATCCGGCTTGACGACAGGTCCGCCTGATAACTTGAGGTAGCCGTGGAAGTATTGTAAAAAGTCCAGGTGGAAGAAGTCAGCGATATAGGTGCATTTATAGCGACATCTGCATTCCCGTTGGCCACCAGGTTCGTCGAATTAAAAAAAGTAGTCGTCGTTGCCCCTGAATACTTTATCTTGAAGGTGACACCGGTATTCACATTTAGCGTTCCTCCGTTAAAAGTACAATTCATGCAGGTTTCGGTGGCGGCAAGGGTCAGTGTGTAGCCGGTACCTATATTAATGGTACAATCGATACAGCTTGCAGGAATGCCCGCGGCCGACCAGGTCTCATTGGAATTGACCGTATAAGTGGTTCCGGCACTTACCCGATTTGAGTTCAATATTAAGAGGGTTACAAGAAGGGTAAAGATCGTTTTCATATATTTGTGTTTTCAGTAGTGCCATAGTTATTACTAACGGAGTGCCATATTCATAACAATTTGATTTTAATGATGTTATGTGGTTTTGGCAAAATGGAATTTTTCCAATTTTTGGAAACTCCCCCCTGGTTTGGGAATACACTGCCGGAAAGCATTACCGGCACATAATGGTAACTGTATAGTCGAATACCCCTTATTCAGGTAGTATGAAAAGAATAATCATCCTTGCGTTTCTTTTTCCCGTTCTGCCGCTATTCGCCAAAAAGATCCTGATCGGCCATCAGCGCGGTTCGGTAAAACAGGTGGGAATGCTGGGTCTTCATCCCGGCGATACCCTGGCGATACGGGCAGGAAGCTATATGCAGGGAGGTGAGTTCAGGGACCTTCAGGATATTACCATTATTAACGACCAGGGGACCGTGCATTTCGGAGCCGGGCTCAGTATTGGGTCCCTTGCAGACGTAACGATCACCGGTGCCGGAGATGGGGCTGTTAGATATGGCCTTTCCTTCTCAAAATTGGAAGGGGATGCAATCACGGTAGATGCGCCCTGCGCCGGTTTAAGGATATTCAATTGCGAATATGATTCCGTCAGGGGTAATATATTGAGTGCATATAAGTTTATCAGCACCTATACCGGAGACGATTCGACCCTGACCTTGTTCAGAACCGTCATTGCCAACCAACTCCTCGTTCATTCGGGAACCTTACTGGCCGGCAGTTTTGATCCCGTCGGCAGTTTTCATAATGTCATCGATTCAATTTCGTTTTATAATATCATAATAGATACGACCCTCACCGATGGAAGCGAAGTCGTTGGCAATTCTATTTACAGGATGTTGGCGCATGACTGGATCATCCGGGGTGGAACGCCGAATGGGATAAATGATGNNCAATGGCTCTCTATATAATATATACAGAACGGGCGGATGGGGGTATCTCTGGAGGCTATGGAATGTGGGCCTGAATGGTAAGGGCGATAGCTATCTGTACAACTGTATAGATCTCGGCACCTCCAACTACGGCACGATAGACACCCGGATCGATCCTATGGATACAACGACGGGGTCCGCAAAACCTTTTCTGCGTGGCGGGAGCATACATGTGTTGAATAATACCAGCGGCAACAAGAAAGATGTGGTCGGTTATGTATCGGTACTCGTTGTAGCGGGCGACTTCTTCCCGCAGAACGGATATATCATGGAGGTCCGCAATAACCTGGGGTTTAATAACATTATTCGCAATACCAGCGGGATTGTGCTCATTAATACAACTCAGCCCATCCTGGATACCGGTAATAATTTATACGTTGACAATCCAATCGCATCCGGTGTTCTATCCGATGCTCC
>PLXD01000349.1 GCA_003151295.1 Chitinophagaceae bacterium
GAAACCAGGGCCGCTGCCAGTATCCTCTTTGCCGATAAAAATATTAGTATCCGTCTCTACGGTGGCGTGAAAGACATACTGGAGGTCAGCCTGCTGGATCAGAAAGGTCATGTCCTGCAACAAAGAAAATACGATAACAGCGGTGCGATCATCCGTTTCAGTGTGGCCGGCCAGGTGCCGGGCCGCTATACGTTGAACGTCAGGGACGGCATCGGCCTGATAGGAACTAAAAAGCTGGTGTTTCAATAAAATATTCTTATTGCCTGATAAGCTTGCGATCTAGGCATGCGGCGAATCATTTCTTTCCATGCATAATTCCACCAGCACTCCTCCCGTATCCCGGGGATGGAGGAAACAGACCCATTTGTTATCGGCGCCGGGTTTAGGGCTATTGTGGAGAAGGGTAAACCCTTCGGCTGAAAGCCTTGCCATTTCCGCCTCGATATCCGGCACTTCGAAGGCAATATGGTGGATGCCTTCCCCTTTTTTCTCCAGGTATTTGGCAATCACCCCTTCCGGGTCGGCGCTTTCCAATAGCTCGATCTTCGTCTCTCCCTGGCGGAAAAAGGCCGTATTCACTTTTTCGGTGGCTACAGATTCAGTTTTGTAGCAGGGACTACTCAATAGTTTCTCGAATAGGGGGATCGAGACGGCCAGATCTTTGACGGCGATTCCTATATGCGCTACCTTCATCATGGGAATGAATTTAAGTAAAAAATAGTGTCTCGGGGCAAATGGCGGTTTTGAGGTATTTTTGCAAAGTAATATATGTTGAAATTTCCTATTTATCTGGATCATAATGCTACCACCCCCTGCGATCCACGGGTGTTGGAGGCCATGCTGCCTTATTTCACGGAGAAATTCGGAAATGCCGCCAGCCGTACTCATTCCTTCGGATGGGAGGCGGAGGAGGCAGTGGCTATTGCCCGCGAACAGGTGGCCGGGCTGGTCGGGGCGGAGCCGGCCGAAATCGTTTTCACTTCCGGATCGACCGAAGGGGATAACCTGGCCATCAAGGGCCTATTCGAGCGGTATGTAAGTAAGGGCAATCATATCATTACCGTCAGCACCGAACATAATGCGGTACTGGATACCTGCAAACATATCGAAATGCTGGGCGGCGAAGTCACGTATTTGCCGGTGAATCCGGAAGGATTGATCAACACGGAAGAATTGGAAGCGGCGATAAAATCTTCTACCATATTGATTTCCATTATGTTAGCTAATAACGAGCTGGGAGTCATACAGCCCATCCGCGAGATTAGCCGTATTGCCAGGAAGAGGGGTGTGCTTTTTTTTACCGATGCCACCCAGGCCGTGGGGAAGATCCCGGTCGATGTCCGGGAGGATGGGATCGACATGATGGCGTTTTCCGCACATAAGATGTATGGGCCCAAGGGCATAGGCGCTCTATTTGTACGCCGTAAGAATCCGCGGGTGAAATTGACCGCACAAATGGACGGTGGCGGTCACGAGCGGGGCATGCGTAGCGGGACCCTGAATATACCCGCCATCGTTGGTTTTGGCAAAGCCTGTGAGATCTGTATGCAGGAAATGGAGACAGAGGGCAGGCGGATCGCCCTGCTTCGCGATAAACTCGAAGAGGCGCTGACCCGGTTCGAAGAGTCGTATGTCAATGGAAGCCGGGAACACCGTTTGCCGCATGTATCGAATATCTCCTTTAAGTATGTGGAATCGGAGAGCCTCCTGATGGGGGTCAATAAGGAACTCGCCCTGTCTTCCGGATCGGCTTGCACTTCGGCTTCGCTGGAGCCGAGTCATGTGCTGAAGGCCCTGGGCCTGGCAGACGACCTGTCTTATAGCTCTCTTCGCTTTGGCCTGGGCCGCACGACTACCGAAGAGGAGATCGATCATGCGATCGCGCTGGTCGGCAAAACGGTTGCCCGTCTGCGTGAACTGAATCCACAATGGGAGATGTATAAAATCAAAAAACCCGCCTAAGGGGCGGATTTTTCATGCAGTTGGTTTCGGCTAAATGAGTTTATAATCAGCCATAATATTTTTCGAAAGGAAGGTGGCTCCGTTTGGAAGGGCGAATATAGGGAAATGATTCGTTAAAAAAAATTTTCTTCCGTTCTTATAATTTAACTTTTTTCAAAACAATTGTTTTAATATACTATCTGGTAAGGGAAACCAATATATCACTTATTTTCGTGCTTATGTGGGCCGTTTGCAAAAAAGAACTCAGACAATTTTTCAGTAGCTTAACCGGTTATATAGCGATTATTGTTTTTCTGTTGATTAACGGGCTATTGCTGTTTGTTTTCCCGGATACGGATATACTGATCTTTGGGTATGCTACCCTGGATAAATTTTTCGAACTCGCTCCGTGGATCCTCCTCCTTTTGATCCCGGCGATCACTATGCGCAGTCTTTCCGATGAATTCAGGGCAGGGACCTTTGAGCTGTTGCAGACGCGGCCCTTGCACAAATGGCAGATAACGGTGGGCAAATACCTGGCCAGCCTGCTTGTGGTATTGATAGCACTCTTGCCGACGCTGATTTATTTTTTTTCAATTCAGCAGCTTTCCGCCCAGGGGGGCATCGACAAGGGAGGAACGACAGGATCCTATATCGGCTTGTTCTTACTGGCGGCCGTATTTATTTCCATCGGGATCTGTTGCAGCAGCTTTACGAACAATGCGATGGTGGCATTTATTTCCGCCACCTTTTTTTGTTTCCTGGTATATAGCGGTTTTAATGCAGTCAGCCATATTCCGGCTTTTGCCGCAGGCCCCGATTATTATATCGATATGATGGGAATCGATTTCCACTACCGGAGTATCAGCCGCGGAGTGATCGACAGCCGGGATCTGATCTATTTCGGATCCCTGATCTTTTTCTTTTTGTTTTTAACCAACCGGAATCTGGCAAAACGTTAAGGAACTCCTGGCAATACGAATAAGCATGAATTAGCGATATGAATAAATTATTGTCTTCAAAATACGGGTGGATGCTCCTGCTGGTCTTTTTAGCAGCCCTTAACGGTATCGCCGCCCTGTTTCATTACCGCATTGACCTCACGCAGGAGAAAAGATATACCCTCAGCGAGCCCACTAAAAAATTATTATCCGGCCTGGATGGGGATGTGACGATCGATTTTTTCCTGCAGGGCAACCTGAATGCGGGGATTAAAAAATTATCGAATAATACGGACGAGCTTTTACAGGAGTTCAGGGATTACAGCCACGGCAAAGTTCAATTCCGTCATTTCGATCCCCTTTCGGAAATGGACGATACGGCCCAGTCGGTCTTTCTCGATTCATTGCGCGGCATGGGCATAGAACCCAATACCCAGGTGGCTCAGGCGAAAAAAGGAGATGAGCAAAGCCAGCGTATCATCATACCGGGAGCTATCGTGAAATACGAGGACAAGATCTTTCCGGTCGACCTGCTGAAGGGGGTGCAAAGAAGCCGGGAGGGGCAGCCTGCTGAACAGTTGTATACAAACGCGGAGACCCTCCTGGAGTATAAGTTTGCCAATGCCATCGAAAAGATCACCCGTAAAAGGAAACCCGCCGTCGGCTATGTAATGGGGAATGGGGAACCACTGGATTTTACAGTCTATAACCTGATCCAGGACCTNNGGATGCCGAAAAGCTGAAGCTGGATCAATATCTGATGCATGGCGGCAATCTTATCTGGATGGTGGATAATCTACACGCTGAATTGGATGATAGCCTGCTGAAGAATCATGAAACGGTCGCCTATGACCGGGGGCTGAACCTGGAAGATCTGTTCTTCAAGTACGGGGTCCGCATTAACCCGGACCTGGTATTGGACATGCAATGCGCCAACGTCAATTTTGTCACAGGCATGCAAGGAGATAAGCCCCAGATAAATTTACTGTCCTGGCCTTATTATCCCCTGTTGAATGGAAGCCTGACCCATCCCATTTCCAAGAACCTGGATCCGGTCTATTCGAAATTTGCCAATTCCATCGATACGGTAAAAGCACCCGGTATTGTGAAGACCGTCTTGCTCCAGAGTTCAAAGAACGGCCGCATCATCGGCACGCCGGCCCTGATCACCCTCGAAAGTGCAAAGACTTCCATTGACCCATCCGAGTTCACCCGGCCTGATATACCGGTAGCCGTCCTGCTTGAAGGCCACTTCCGGTCCCTGTATGCCAACCGGCTTTCTTCAGCCATGGCAGACACCCTGGCCAATGTCTACCATCAGCCTTTCCTGGCAATGGATAGCAGCGAATCCAGGGTGTTGGTATGCGCGGATGCGGATATCGCCATGAATGAGGTCACCCGGCAGGGGCCTCTGCCTATGGGCTTCAATAAGGACATCAATTATCGGTTTGCCAACCAGGATTTTATCGACAACAGCCTGGACTATATTCTCAATCCTTCAGGCATATTGGAAACACGCGCCAAGGATTTTACGTTGAGGCTCCTCGATCCGAAAAAAGTAGAGCAAGATCATTCCTTCTGGCAGTTTGTCAATATCGTTTTGCCGGTCTTACTGGTGGTCTTATCCGGATTCGTCTTTCAGTGGCTGCGGAAGAGGAAATATCAATCGTGAGCGATGAGTGGTGACCACTCACACGTATCTTTGTTTCTCAATCTCCTGCATGAATCGATCTCAGATAGCGTATTTGACCTTTGGCATCGTACTGTTGCTGGCCATTGCCTTTGACCTGGGATTGGTCAGCAGGAAAGGAACGGCGATTACGATCAAAAAGGCCCTTTTTCAAACCGCGTTCTGGGTGTTGCTGGCACTCTGTTTTTTTGCATTTCTATGGTATGATGAAGGTCATAAGACCGCGTTGGAATATCTCAGCGCCTACCTGATGGAGTGGAGTCTCAGCATCGATAATATTTTTGTGTTCATCCTTATTTTCTCCTTTTTTAAGGTGAAGGAGAAAGAGTATGGACGGGTATTGCTGATCGGGATCCTGCTGGCCATTCTTTTACGGATCCTCTTTATATCCCTGGGCATTGCGCTGATTGCCCGTTTTCATTGGATATTATATGTGTTTGGGGGCATTCTCATTTATACGGGGATCAGCATGTTCCGCGCAAAAAAAGAGGAGGGAAAGGATCTTTCGGACAACCGGGTCTACAAAATACTACGGCGCATCCTTCCTCTGTCGTTGGAAGAGGCCGGCGGCCGTTTTAGCCTTGTCAGGGACGGCAAAAAATTCTATACCTCCCTCTTCATGGTGGTGATCCTGCTGGCTACGACGGATATTGTATTTGCGCTCGATTCCATACCGGCCGTATTCGGGATCACCCAGGTGAGCCTGGTCGTATATACTTCCAATATATTTGCAGTGCTGGGTTTGCGATCCCTTTTCTTTTTACTGCGGGGTGCAGTGGACAAATTCAGCCATTTGCAACAGGGTATCGCCGTCGTACTGGTCTTTATCGGTTTAAAAATGCTGGCCGAGATCTTCGGGGTCTCTCTCTCCGTATTCTTTTCGCTGGGAGTGATCCTGGTGTGCCTATCGGTTGCCATTGCCTGGTCCCTGTATAGTCGGCGAGCAGCGGAGCGGCGATCAAGAGCGAAAATGACAAGTCAACTTAAATCAACAAGTCGTGAAGTATTCGATAGAACAGATCTGTAATATTGTGCAGGGCAGTTTCCTGCAGTTCCACCGGAACGAACCCGTAGAGCATCTTCTTACGGACAGCCGCCGGCTGATCTTTCCCGATACCTCCCTGTTCTTCGCCCTGAAAGGCCCGAGAAGGGGCGGCCTTCTTTTCCTGGATGAATTGTACAAACGGGGATGCAGGAATTTCCTGGTATACCAGGAGGTCCCGGTCCAGCGGTATCGCGATGTCAATATCATCCTGGTTCCTGACAGCCTGGAAGCCTTGCAGCAATTGACAGCACATCACCGTGCACAGTTCGATATACCGGTGATCGGCATCACCGGCAGCAATGGAAAGACCATCGTAAAGGAATGGCTCAACCAGTTGCTGGAAGACGAATATGCGATCGTTCGCAGCCCTAAAAGCTATAATTCCCAGACAGGCGTGCCATTGAGCATATGGCAACTGAATGAATCGCATGAGCTGGCCATTTTCGAAGCGGGAATTTCCCTGCCAGGGGAAATGCGACGCCTTGAGAAAATAATAAGACCCGGTATCGGAATTTTTACCAATATCGGGGAAGCGCATAGCGAAGGGTTTCCGGATGTCCGGGAAAAGACATTGGAAAAGCTGCAACTTTTCGATCATGCCCATACCCTGATCTATTGCAGCGACCATGCGGAACCCGGTGCTGTCCTGGAAGACTGGAAGAAGAAGCGGGTTGCCGGGTCAGGCGGGTCAGGCGGGTCAGGCGGACCGGGCGGACCAGGCAGCGACCCCCTGCAGTTCTTTTCCTGGGGAAGCAGCAGTCAGGCGACCCTTGTCATCCATTCCGCGCAAAAGCATGACCGGATGACCACGCTTACGGTTAGCTACCGGCAAAAGGATTTTTCCTTTACGGTCCCCTTCACCGATGAAGCCTCGATAGAGAATAGTATCACCTGCGTCTGTGTGTTGTTGTACCTGAACCATTCAACCGATAGCATCCGCAGCAAGTTACAAGGGCTCCTCCCGATCGCCATGAGGCTGGAATTAAAGAGCGGGATCAACCACTGCTCCATCATCAATGACAGTTACAATTCCGATATGGGGTCCTTGGGTATTGCGCTCGATTTTCTGAATCAGCAAAAGCAACATCCCAAGCGTACGCTAATTCTTTCGGATATCCTGCAAAGCGGACGCACCGAGGAAAGCCTTTATAAAGAGGTTGCCGAGCTGGTTAACCGGAAAGGAATCAATCGGATCATCGGTATCGGTGAAGCGATATCGCATCAAAGCGAACAGTTTCATATTGAACGCAGTTTTTATTCCTCCACGGCGGAGTTCCTTCGTCATTATAACAATTCATTTTTCAGGGATGAAACCATTCTTCTGAAAGGTGCACGCAGTTTTGGTTTTGAAGATATCAGCAAAGTCCTGCAGCAAAAAGCGCATGAAACCGTCATGGAGGTGAACCTGAGTGCCATTGTTCATAACCTCAATTTTTACCGGAAGAAACTGAAACCAGATACACGCATTATGGCCATGGTTAAGGCTTTTTCGTATGGCAGCGGTAGTTTTGAAATTGCCAACGTGCTTCAGTTTCACCATGTCGATTACCTGGCCGTGGCTTATGCCGACGAGGGCATTGAACTTCGCAAGGCCGGGATTTCGCTGCCTATCATGGTCATGAATCCCGAAGAGCAAAGTTACGACAGCATGATTCAGTACAGTCTCGAGCCCGAGTTGTTCAGTTTCCGTGTGCTGGGTTTGTTTGATGAAGCCGTGCGAAGGAATAAAATCCTGCTGGAAGGCGACCGCCGTGTGAGTGTGCATATCAAGCTTGATAGCGGCATGCACCGACTCGGTTTCGAAGAGTTGGAGATCAATGCTCTGATTGTCCGGTTGAAGAACAACAAGAATCTGCATATCCGTTCCATCTTCTCACACCTGGCGGGAAGCGATGAAGGTGAACACGATGACTTTACGCATTTACAGATCAACCGGTTTGATACCATGAGTTCTGCCATCATGCAGCATTTTGATTATCCTATCCTGCGGCATATCCTTAATTCTTCAGGCATTTCGAGGTTCCCGACAGGTGCATTTGATATGGTTCGGCTTGGAATCGGTCTCTACGGAATCGGGACGAACGAAGAAGAGCAGGCGCTGTTGCAGAATGTGAATACGCTCAAGACAACGATCTCGCAAATCAAGCAGATTCCAAAAGGTGACAGCATTGGTTACAGCCGAAAAGGATTTGCCGCCCATGCCATGACGATTGCCACCGTGCCTATCGGTTATGCCGATGGATTAAGCCGTAAGCTGAGCAACGGGAAAGGACGGATGCTCGTCAAGGGGCAATTCGCTCCGATTGTGGGGAATGTATGTATGGATATGTGTATGATCGATATTACGAATCTGAATGTACTGGAAGGCGATGAGGTCATTGTTTTTGGTGAACAATATCCGATAGCAAAAATAGCGCGCGACTTAAATACAATTCCCTATGAAGTGCTGACGAATGTTTCCCGCAGGGTAAAACGCGTCTATTTTCAGGAATGATGAACCAAACACCTTTCAAAGCAAAATAATGTTCACAGTTCATATTAATCACAAGCGGCCCCATGAGGGGCCGCTTGTGATTGAAGCTGTTTCAAGTACGCGAAACGATTTTGGTAAATCGTGTTCGTCCTCTTGAAGAATTTGCATTAAACAGTTTTCTTAGCGCTTGATAAATTTCCGGCAAGATGCACCGTCACTATCCTGTACCCTCAGAAAATAAATTCCTTCACTCAGTTTAGAGATATCCAGTGCATGTATACCGGATGGGAGGCGTGATTGGGTGATAAGCTCTTTGCCTGTGATGTCATAAACGGTGATGCCGAATGTGCCCGCTTCCTTTGAATAGTTTACATACAAGGCATCATTTGCCGGATTGGGATAAACATCCAGCACCGGTTTTTGTTTCAGATCTTCTATGCCCATGTAGAATCCTGTACAGATTGGGGCATTCTGTTGAGCGAACCAGGATGCGATTTTTTCGTTATCCGATTTGTTCTTCATGAAAAAGGCCT
>PLXD01000623.1 GCA_003151295.1 Chitinophagaceae bacterium
CTGCCGTTTCCTTCGATAATATTTCTGTATGCTGTTTCATGGTCCAGCGGCTGATGTAATGGCGTTGGCGTGCGTAATTCGTTATATCGGTCAACCAGCATGACAATTCTTCCTTCGATGGGAATATTTTCACCGCGCAGTTTGTTTGGATATCCGGTTCCGTCCCACCGTTCCCGGTAGGTCAATGCAATGGAAGCAGCCATCTGAAGCATGGGATAGGTAGTTCCTCTGAGTATCCTTTCTTCGCTGGTTGCGTGAGTTTGCATGAGCTTGAATTCATGAGAGGTAAGACGAGCGATTTTCTCAAGTATTGAGTAGGGGATCACTTTTTTCCAGGCATCATGCATCGCACTCGCCCCGGTTATTGTGCCTATGAAATCTTCCGGCATGCCAAGGGCCCTGGCGATCCGGTTGGAGAGCATTCCAATAAGTGAGTTATGCAGGCCGGGGTATTCATCGTGCGATTCAGCGGCTAAGGTCAGGAGTTCGATAACCACCCGGCTCATAATACTGACTATCTCAAAAGAATGGGTCAATTCCTGAGTTGTTAGCTTCACCTCTTTTTCCAGTCTGTTCTTGTAAGTTTTTTCCGTCTGCTTCTTCCTGTTAAGTTGAAGAGCCTTTTCAATAGCATTGTTGAGATCAGGTGATTTGTAAGGTTTGACAATAAAATCAGAAGCACCTCTTTTTATAGCCGCTAGTGCCACGTCAAGTTCGGCGTAGCCGGTCATCAGTAATACCGGCGTATCCTGATCGATGGCACGAATTTTCTCAAGCAGTTCGATGCCGGTCATATTCGGCATCTTGATGTCAGTCAGCACCAAATCTACCAGCTCTTCCTGAAACCTGATTAAAGCATCGCGGCCATTACTAAAGGGATATACCGTATAGCCTGCATCGGCAAGAAGTTCCGTTATGCAATTCAGTAGAGCATCATCGTCGTCGACAAGAATAATTTTTGCCTGGTTCATGTATCTTCTCCCGGATCGTTGAAGTTGACGAGCTTAATGCCGCATATCATACTCTTCAATTTGTAAGGTGCTCAAGGGGCGGCAAGCTTAGACCTTGCCGGGCAGTGCCGAGCCCCGAATCATGATAACTGTCGAAAATATTCTTGAAAGCCGCCGATGTTTTCTGAAACGCCTGCAAAACGCGGGGATCGAAATGCTCCGGCTTGGTCCTGCCATCTCCTTCGATTATGATTCTGCATGCCTTGTCGTGATCAAAAGGGGGTTTATACGGCCTGATGCTGCGCAAGGCGTCATACTGATCGGCCAGCATGACGATTCTCCCCTCTATGGGAATCTGTGCGCCACGCAGGTTGTTCGGATAACCGGTACCGTCCCACCGTTCATGGTGATTCAAAGCTATGGAAGCGGCCATTTGCAGGAGGGGATAGGGGGTGCCCCCGACAATCTTTTCCCCAATCGTCGTGTGGGTTTTTATAATCTGGAATTCTTCAGGGGTAAGGGGTGCCGGTTTAAGCAGAATGGCATCGGGGATTCCTATCTTTCCCACATCGTGCATTGCACTTGCAATGGTGATCGTTTCGATGAAATCGTTCGGCATACCAAGCGCGTGGGCAATCTTGTTGGAATATAGCCCGATCCGTGAGATGTGCATTCCGGTATCCTCATCGCGCAATTCCGCAGCAGCGGTCAGGCGCTCGATAACCACGTTGCTCATGTTCTTGAGCATCTGCAATGCAACCGTAAGTTCCCGGGTTCTTTCCTTAACCGAATTTTCCAATTCGGTTTTGTAATTTTTTTCAATCCGCTTCATCTTTTTGTGGTTGACACCTTTATTGATGGCATGGATGAGATAGGGAAACTTGTATGGCTTAATAATGAAATCGAATGCCCCCTTCTGTATCGCCTCGACTGCCAGATCCACTTCGGCGTAGCCGGTCGTCAGAATGACCGGCGTTTCCTGATCGATGGCATGGATTTTCTCCAGAAGCTCGATCCCGCTTATCACCGGCATCTTGATATCCGACAAGACCACATCCACCGGTTCCGTCAGGAACTTTTCCAATGCGTCATAGCCGTTGCTGAACGGGTAGACCGTGAAACCATCTTCTGTGAGAAGTTCGGCTACGCTCTCCAGCAAAAAGGTATCGTCATCGACAAAAATGATTTTTGGCTGGGTTTCCCTCTCCATGGCTCCGGTACCTCGCGGATATTTATGAGAAGCATGTTCATTATAACAGGTCCGACGAAGAAGTTAATATTTATCAAAGGAAATACTATCCTATGGCCTTCCTCCTCCAGGAACTCCTTCAGTGCCGTGTTAAACTCCGGGTCGGCAGGATAGTCTCATTCCCCGGTCACGGGCAGGGAAAGCTTTGTTGGCGGGATATCCGCTTCGGTGAGGCCGGCCAGGGGAAGATAGATGGAGAAGGTGGTCCCTTTGTCGGGCTCGCTGCAGACATTAATGTAACCGTTATGCTGTTTGATGATCCCGTAGGCGATCGCAAGACCCAGACCGGTCCCTTTGTCGACCTCCTTGGTGGTGAAGAACGG
>PLXD01000318.1 GCA_003151295.1 Chitinophagaceae bacterium
GGACATGGCAGTTCCGCTCCCACTAGCGGTACTATCTTTTGCGGAGCTATCCATTTTTACGGTATTCGAATCTTTTGCATCTTTTACACTATCCTCTTGCCCGCTGTTATTGCAACTGAAACAAGCCGCAATTAATAAGGCTGAAATACAATAGGCTGGTACTTTTTTCATAAATCATGTTTTTAACAGATATTCAAAACCTATGCCACCGGTTAAAATTGCCGGTATTCAGACCCATCGTTCCCAGGTTTCATTTAAGTTACGAATTACCCCATTTTCATGCCCCTGTGTACTTAATTAATCATGTAGGCTTCGTAACAGATTATTTCTATTTCCGGAACACTGTTCAATTGTTATGCCGCGTAGGGAGTGGGGCGCCTCAGACGAAGAAAGCTTAATTTTGGCATGAAGTTTATACAATTAAGTACAAAATCATCATATGAAATCAATATGGACGGGGGCCATCGGGTTCGGCCTGGTAAATATTCCCATCAAACTGTATAGCGCCATTCATGACAGCCACCTGGATCTCGATATGCTCGATAAAAAAGACCATGCCAATATCAAGTTCAAAAGGGTCAATGAAAATACCGGAAAGGAAGTGGCGTGGGAAAATATCGTGAAAGGCTATAAACTCGACGGCCACTATATCGTGATAACGGACGAGGACTTCGGAAAAGCCAGTCCGGAAAAGAGCAAGATCGTTGAAATACAGAAATTTATCGAAGAGAAGGAAGTAGATGGGATCTATTATGAAACGCCCTATTACCTGGAACCCGAAAAATCGGGCGTCAAGGCCTACGCGTTGTTGAGGGACGCCTTGCATAAAACGGGAAAGGTGGGATTCGGAAGCTTCGTACTACGCAATAAAGAGAGCCTCTGCCTGATAAAGCCCATGGATAATCTGTTGTTGCTAAGCAAGATCCGCTTCGCCAGGGAGATCACGAAGCCGGCGGACCTGAACATACCCAAAGGGAATAGCAAACCTGCCGAGATGAAGATGGCGATAGAATTGATCAACCGGCTTTCGGGGCCTTTCGATATTTCGAAATATAAGGATACTTATTCCGATGAGCTGATGAAATTGATCAAAGCCAAGGCAAAGGGCCGTCAGGCGCCCAAACCGGCCATGCGGGTAGTTCATTCGAACGCTAAAGACCTCCTATCCCAATTAAAGGCGAGTCTCTCGGACCATCAGGGAAAACGCCGAAAGGCATCCTGAAACAGGCATTCGCTCAACATATCGTAGCTTACAATAAGAATTTTATATTATGCCGGATCAATTTCTCGGTCAATTCGACCGATTCCCCGATTTTGTATGGGATTGCATATTGGCAGGCGTTGCGATCGTAATCGGCCTGATTCTGAAATTCGTACTATCCCTGTTACTAAGAAAAAAACCAAAGGACGGGAGGGCGCCCTTCTCCGTCACACGATCCATATTGGCCCGTCTGGGCCAGCCCTTCAGCTATTTCCTTCCCCTGCTGACCTTCAACTTTCTGCTTCCGCTGATGAAGATCAAAAGCAATTTATACCCGGCTCTTAATAAAACAGTCGAGATCCTGCTGGTCATTTCCTTTGCAAACGTGCTGATCGGGATCGTAAAAGTATTCGAAGACTATGTCTACCATACCTTCGATATAGAGAAGGCCGATAACCTGAAAGAACGGAAAATAAGGACCCAATTGCAATTCATCAGGAGATTGGCCATCAGCATGATCATCATCCTGGCCGGCTGTGTCATCCTGCTGAGCTTTAATAACCTGCGCAAGCTCGGGGCCGGCCTGCTCACCGGAGTGGGAGTAGGTGGTATCATTATCGGTTTCGCCGCACAAAAATCATTGGGTAATTTCCTGGCAGGCTTCCAGATCGCCTTTACCCAGCCTTTACGGATAGATGACGTGCTGGTAGTGGAAGGAGAATGGGGCCGGGTGGAAGAGATAACGCTTACCTATTTGGTGCTCAGGATATGGGACCAGCGCAGGCTGATCCTCCCTATCAATTATTTTGTCGAAAAACCTTTCCAGAACTGGACGCGTAACAACGCCGATATCTTGGGCACCGTTTTTTTATACCTTGATTATTCCGTTCCCATGGACCCTCTTCGTCAAGAACTGACCCGGCTGCTGGAGCACGATCCGCTATGGGATAAAAGAGTGAACGTCCTGCAGGTGACCAACACCAGTGAAAAGACCATTGAAGTCAGGGCCCTGATGAGCGCCGGCAATTCCGGCGATGCATTCGATCTGCGGTGCAATATTCGCGAAGGGCTGATAAAATATGTCACTGAGAATTATCCCGGTACCCTCCCCGTCATAAGAGCCGTAGCCCTGTTGAAAGACCCTGCACCAGGCCGTGACTCTGTCCTTCCGGCCCATTCGGATGAACGGCATTTTTAAAGGTTTGCCACCCGGCATACTTTCCAAAAGAACCAGGTATCACGTCTGGAAAAGATCTTCGATCTTATCAGTGAGCCCGCCCATTCAAAGGAATGTCACGCAATAGCCGACATCACGGAAGAGGGAGAATGGGTAATGCTTATCATCCCCTTGATCAGGAAATTTATGCTATCCCCTCCCCATCTGCNNGACTGCATAGCGAACACGGGAGTATTCGATATAGTTGATACCATACTCCTGGCAAGCCTGCCTGATGATCTTGCTGATGGCAGGATAATGCACATGGGATATTTTGGGGAAAAGATGATGTTCGATCTGGAAATTCAATCCCCCTACCAACCAGGAGACGACCTTGTTATTCGTGGCGAAATTGGCGGTAGTCTTGATCTGGTGTATGGCCCACTCGTCTTCGAGTCTTCCGGTCACCGCATCGGCCACCGGGAAAGCAGTATGCTCGACCGTATGGGCAAGTTGGAATACCAGGCTCAATACGAACCCGGCCACACAGGTAAAGATGACGAACCCTATCACCCAGTCAGTGAACCCAACCATATAGATCGGCAGCCCTATGAAAAGAAAAGCATGGAATAATTTAAAGCCCCAGAATACAAAATGATCGCCCAGGGTCATCTTTTTCAGGGCCATGCCGCCGACCTTGCTCTTAAAATATTTCAAGTAATCCAAGACCAATATCCAAAATATATATAACATTGAATAAAGGAACCAGAAATACAAATGCTGGTATTTGTGCAGCTTGTATTTCTTTTGTGTTGCACTCATCCTCATCCAGGGCTGGATATCGATATCGTCATCTACCCCGTCGACATTGGTATAGGCATGGTGAATAACATTATGCTTCATATTCCACATAAAGCTATTCCCGCCCAATATGTTCAGCGAGAAAGCAGCGAAATGATTCAACCATTTGTATTTGCTAAAGCTTCCATGCGCCCCGTCATGCATGACGTTAAAACCGATCGCGGCAACCAGGCAGCCCATCAGCATGCATTCCAATATGGCCCATACCGTAGGCGGGGTAAAAAATACAAGGTGGATATACACGAAGACGGAGCTTACCATCAGTATCACTGCCTTAAGGAAAAGCTTATAATCTCCGGTGGTAGCCTTGCCGACTTCCTCAAAATACGCCGTGATCCTTGTTTTCAACACTGTGTGAAAAGAATGAGGAACCGTTGTGAATTTAGGGGTGAATTTAGGCATGGAAATCATGATGAGCCGATTGAATGGTAAATAATTATACAAATTTAACCTTTTAACGCATGAAATGGTGTTAAAAAGCTGATAATATAACAAACGTTTAAAAGAAGAATTTGTTTTGGCCGACCCGCCTTAAGTATCCTTTTGCACAAACGCATCAAAATCATTGATTCCGATCATTTTTTCCGTGATAAACCCTTCAGCATAAGGCACTCCGATCATCTTGCCAAACATTTGGTGGCGGCCAATGATGGAATTTAGGAATTCAGGAGT
>PLXD01000012.1 GCA_003151295.1 Chitinophagaceae bacterium
GGTAGTCGATCCAGTGATACAGGCAACGCCTTTTCAAGGCATCGCTCAACTCCCGGGTCCGGTTGGAAGTAAGGATCACATAGGGCTTGAACCTGGCCCTGATGGTGCCGACCTCCGGAATGCTGATCTGGAACTCCGATAACAGTTCTAACAAAAAAGCTTCGAATTCCTCATCGGAACGATCCAACTCATCTATCAGCAATACGGGGGACCGGTCTTCCGCGGAAATGGACTGCAGCAAGGGCCGCTGCAACAGGTAGTCCGTGCCGAAAATATGTTTTTCCTTTTCCTCGATGGACAAATGCCCCTGCTCCTGTAATTTGATCCCCAATAACTGCTTTTGATAATTCCATTCATATACGGCGGAATGAATATCCAACCCCTCATAACATTGCAACCGGATCAGCCGGGTATCCAGCAATTGGGATAAGACGGCCGCTATCCCGGTCTTTCCCACGCCGGGCGGCCCCTCCAGCAACAGCGGTTTCTGCAGTTTCAGCATCAGGAGTAATGCCGTCGCCAGTTCCTCATCAGCCACATATTGATGATCGTCCAACACCCTGATGATGGAGGCTGCATCGGTGAACGGTCCCGGCATCATGACTTGCCTCCGAAGATCCCTTTGATCACGCCGCCCACTACCGAACCCGCGTGCAGCGTATTATCCACTTTCCCGCCTGCTAATTTTTTCTTGAAGTTTTCCACGAACTGGTCGAACACCTGGTTGCTGACATCGTTCACCAGCCGGCTTCCAAACTGGGCCAGCATCCCGGTAATGTTGAGGTCCATGGTCACATTTACTTCCGTACCCGGGCTTCCGGTCCCTGCGCCCTTCTCTGTCAATTGACCCTTCATGGTCATCTCGGCGCCGCCTTTCCCCTTGATATCCACGCCGGTTCCCTTCAGGGACATTTTCTTTGCGGCAGCATCCCTTTCCACGAAATGGATCAGCCCCTCGTATCCCGCCTTTACAGGGCCGAACTTCAACTGCACCTGTCCCTTATAATTATTATCATCCACTTTCTGTGTCAGGCTGGCTCCGGGAACACAGGTGACGATTTTTTCGGGATCCGTCAGGTTGTCCCATACCTCAGCGATCGGATGGTCTACCTGGAATACCTTATTGATTGACGTTGTCATGTATTTTTCATTTATGTATTGAAGGGCCCATGCAAGGCTACCCATTTTCTAACCTTTTATGCGCTATATCACTCCTTTTTCCTTCAAGGCCTTCCACACCTTAAACGGGGTAATGGGAATGTCCAGGTGCTTAATCCCATATGGGGATAAGGCATCTATGATGGCATTGGCGATCGCCGGCGGCGCACCCACGGTCGGCGATTCCCCTACCCCCTTGGCGCCGATGGGATGATGCGGAGAGGGAGTGCAAGTATGCCCGGTCTCCCACCTGGGCGATTCGACCGCCGTAGGCACCAGGTAATCCATCAGCGTCCCGTTGAGTATATTCCCGTCCTCGTCATACAGCAATTCTTCATACATCGCCGGGGCGATGCCCTGGGTCAGTCCCCCATGCACCTGGCCCTGCACGACCATGGGATTAATGATATTGCCGCAATCGTCGATGGCTACAAAGCGGCGGACATGGATACCCCCCGTCTCTTTATCGATATCCACGATGCAGATATAGGCGCCCGAAGGAAAAGTGAGATTCGGGGGATCGTAATAGTGAGTGGCTTCAAAGCCCGCTTCCATCCCCTGGGGAAAATTGGTGTAGGCTGCAAATACAAGTTCCTGGATGGTCTTTGATTTCTCCGGGGCGCCCTTGACAGAAAACTTTCCCGGCTCCCATTCCAGGTCGTCTTCACTTACTTCCAGCAGGTAGGCGGCAATCTTCCGGGCCTTATCCCGGAGCTTCCTGGCAGCTATGGCGGCGGCGGCCCCTGCGGTGGGCGTACTGCGGCTAGCGTAGGTACCCAACCCATAAGGGGCGGTGTCGGTATCCCCTTCTTCGATTTGGATATGTTCGGCCGGGATCCCCAATTCTTCGGCAATGATCTGGGCATAGGTGGTCTCATGGCCCTGGCCCTGNNAATGCCCAGGATATCGAAGTCCTTTGACGGGCCGGCGCCTACTACTTCTGTAAACGTGGAAATACCGATCCCCATCAATTCGCCTTTTTTCCGTTTCTCCGCCTGTTCTTTGCGCAAGGCATCGTACCCTACCACGTCCATGACCTTGCGTAAGCCAGCATGGTAATCCCCGCTATCGTAGATCCATCCCGTGGGCGAATGCCAGGGGAAATCTTCTTTTTTGATGAAATTATCGAAACGCAACTGTGCGGGGTCTTTACCTATTTCCAGCGCATAGCGGTCCGTAATTCGCTCGATCGCATGCACGGCCTCCGTAACGCGGAAGGAACAGCGGTAAGCCACACCGCCGGGAGGCTTGTTCGTATACACGGCATCTGCTTCCATAAAGGCAGTCCCGTAGTCATAGGACCCTGTCGCAATAGAGAACATCCCCGCCGGGAATTTGGATGGATTGGCGCTGGCATCCGTATACCCATGGTCGGCCAACACCTTGAACCG
>PLXD01000342.1 GCA_003151295.1 Chitinophagaceae bacterium
GCGTTCCCAGGTAAAGTGTTTCAGGTATTTACCTGTTTTGTCGGTGACTTTCAGTTTATAGCCTTCGGGAATAACTAAAAAGACACCCTTTCCAGGGATCTGTACTTTAAAACCATGTCCTCCGGACGAGCTGTCGACGCCGAGATAAGCGGCCAGTACGTCTTTGGAGGCTTTGCCGTAAGTATATTGGATATAAGCCCTTTTCCCGTCTTTGATCCAGAAGGAGAAATTCTNNCATTGCCTGAAAAATAACTGACTATTGTTACCTCCTGAAAAGGGAGATCCTTCTCCTGAAAAGGAAAATGAGAAAATAATAATAGTACGACAAGGGCTGATTTAATCATTCTCTTGCTATTTTTCTATTGCCAATAGTTCTACGTCGAAGATCAGCGTAGATCCGGGTGCGATCAACGGTCCGGCCTGCTGGTCGCCATAAGCCAGACTGGAAGGAATGAACAATTTCCATTTACTGCCAACGGACATGAGTTGCAGGGCTTCTGTCCATCCGGGTATCACGCCGTTTACGGTCAGTTCGATCGGCTCGCCCCTGTCTACGGAACTGTCAAAGACCCTGCCGTCGATCAGGGTGCCGTGATAATGGCATTTTATTTTATCTGTTAGCCCCGGTTTGGGGCCGTCACCTTCTTTAAGGATCAGGTACTGCAGTCCGCTGGGCAGCGTGACCACGCCGGGTTTAGTTTTATTATTGGCCAGGAATTCCTCTCCGGCCTTTTTAGCGACAGAAGCTTTTTCCGATTTGGACTTCTGTACATAAGCTACGATACAGGCATTGGCCTGCTCATCACTGAGCAGCGGCTTGTTCTTCCTCAAAATGTCATTGATCGCTTTTGTGACGAGTGCAGTATTGACATTCGTAATATTCTGCTGTTTGTAGAAATTCGCCACGCTCAGTCCGATCGCATAACTTAATGAATCCGTAATGGTCTTCAAAGTGATAGGGGGCGCTGGTTTCTTTGCCGGAACTGTTTTTTTAACCTGTGCCTGTGCGAACAGGTATCCGGGTAAAACCAGGAGGGATACGATCATTCTTTTACTCACGTTCATATTTATTTCGTTTTAATGTTTTTAAGGCGTTCATGGAATTTTACGCCCATCTTATTTTTGAGATGGCAAAAATAGCATTATTTAGCTTTTTCGGGGCCTTAACATTGATTTATGAGATTTTGGTCTTATTTTTAAACTCGATTTTCAATCAAAGATATCCGTAATGAAAAAAATCACTTCCTTTGTCCTTCTTTCTTTTTGTTCTATTATCCTTGTAAATGCACAGGGCCTCCCCGCCGGTCTCGGTTCGGGTGATATAGTAGCCGGCCTGAAACAGGCATTGTCCCAGGGCGTACAGAAAAGCACCGCCAAATTATCGGCTGCCGATGGCTTCTTCAAAGATGCTGCCGTCAAGATCTTATTCCCCCCCGAAGCTCAAAAAGTCGAAAAGACATTGCGCAATGCCGGTTTTGAAAAGCAGGTCGATGAGACTATATTGGATATCAACCGTGCCGCCGAAGATGCAGCCAAATCGGCTGCCCCGATCTTTATAACTGCGATCACGAACATGTCCGTCCAGGACGGGGTAGGGATACTCAAAGGAACCGACACCGCAGCCACTTCCTATCTTAGGAAGACTACAACGGCGCAACTGACAGCGGCCTTTATGCCGGTGATACAAAATTCCCTTCAAAAAACAGGGGCTTCGCAGTCCTGGAAAAACATTTTTGACACGTATAATAAGATCCCGTTTACCAAAAAAGTAAATTCCGATCTTGCCGCCTATGCGACTGCAAAAGCGCTGGACGGGATATTTTATTATGTAGCCCAGGAAGAGAAGAGCATCCGTAAAAATCCTGCCGCACAAGCCTCGGACCTGCTTAAGAAAGTATTCGGCGGCCTTTAGGGGATCCGCCTAATGGTTTGAAAAATAATGCCCCGCATAGATCAATAAAGGAATAAAAAGGAGTAACCCTATCATCGTGAAACCGATCAGGTAGGTGGCTAAAGGAAAATAGTGCCAGCATCCCCCGCCAAAAGCAGTCAGCAAGCCGGAGACAAACAGGCCCTGCCACCAGGCTTTCCGTTTCAGATTTTTCAGATCTTTACTGAGAAAAAGGATCCATGCGCCGATCAGGAACAGGGCGACGCCGGAGAATATCCAACTGATCGTGATCATGGTGGCGGCATCCTTACTGATATCACCTACCCGGATAGCCGCCAGGATCTCATAGAGTCCCAGAACCGCATGCAGCATAGCGATGATGATAAGCAGGATACCCGTAAACAGCGCACAGTGATAGACCGGCTTGTTTTGCCGGATGGTGGAAGGGTTCTTTTCTGAACGGCTATTGTCCATGGAATGGGATTGGGATGGGAATGGAATGGGGACCGCAAGGCATTATTTGAGGGGAATATCCCTTTTTAGCATCCCATCCCTGTTGGCCATTTCCCAGGCGGTATAAAATACCAACCGGGCTCTTTTCTCTAACATGTCGTAATTGATCTTATCGGGCGTATCCGTCGGCTGGTGATAATCTTTATGGATGCCGTCGAAATAGAAAATGATGGGAACGCCTTTACGGGCGAAATTAAAATGGTCGCTGCGATAAAAGATCCTTTCAGGATCTTTTGGGTCATTGAATTTATAGTCCAGTTCCAGTTTTGTATATTTTTTATTCTGCTCTACGCTGATCGGGTGCAGGTCCGAACTTAATTTATCGTCGCCTACTACGTATACGTAATTGGTTGAGTCTCCATGTTTGCGATTCGGATCGATGCGTCCGATCATATCGATATTGAGATCCACGGTCGTATTGGCAAGAGAATAAGCCGGATGGTCGGAATAGTACTCGGATCCCCAGAGGCCTTTTTCTTCTCCCGAATTTGCCAGGAACAGGATGCTTCTTCGAGGACCGTTACCGGCGGCCTTTGCCTTGGCGAAGGCTGCTGCCAGCTCTAATACGCTCACTGTGCCGGATCCGTCATCGTCAGCGCCATAGTAAATGACCGTATCCCTCTTCCCTAAATGGTCATAGTGTGCGGAAACAACCACAAGCTGATCCTTAAGATCAGTACCCTCCAGAAAGCCCAGGACATCGCTGCTTTGCAATTGCAAAGTGAACTTGTCGAATTTG
>PLXD01000074.1 GCA_003151295.1 Chitinophagaceae bacterium
GAATATAGATAGTGGCCGACAGGTAATCTTTGATCTTGTTCATGGTGCTCAGGAAGAGATCGAAGGACAGGGGACGGCGCAGATAGCTGAATATATCCATATCCGTCTCTTTTTTCTCCATCTCCTGTTTACCCGAGATGCAAATAACGATCGGGTAGTAGCCCGATTCTTTTAAACGGAGCATGATCGTATTGTCGAGGAGCCGGATATCCCAAAAAATGATATCGGCTTTATGGTGTGTGACCAGTTGGTGAACGTCTGCCGGGGATTCGCATTTGCCGGAGAAATGAAGCCTGGGGGTCTTTGCAATGTATTCGCGTAAAAGCGAGCTTTGCTTGTTATTATCTTCTACAACAATACAATTAAGCTTTTGCATACCTCTAATCCCATTTTTTACCCCTGGGATACCAGGCTTCTCTGAAAGAGAGCGCAAAGGTCAGATTCACATATTTCTCCTCAACCAGGTCGTTTGAGGTTGTCCCCTTGATACCATACTGTAATACGATGCTATAGCTCAGGGGGCTTTTCAGCGAATTAATGCCGAAGCCTACAGTCAACCCCATATCCTTTATCTTTTCACCGTTCACGCTGAGGTAGGAGTTGCCATAATAGACGCCCGTCTGGAAATAGGATTTTTCGATCTTTGCATTATAATAGGTCTTGCTTTTGGAGATCTCAAAACCTGCGGATACTTTTTGGCTGTTTTCCAACTGGTAGTTGTTGCCGGAATAGTTGAGACTGGACCAGCCCTGGTATTTATAATCGGCAACGAAAGTATATTTCTTGTCTTTCGTAAGAGAGAGGCCGAATCCATAAGTGGTTGGCAGGGAAAAATAACTCTCTTGCAGGGTTTTATTATATAATGTCGAAGAGTCCGGGCCCAGTACCGTTTGGGTATACCGGGCAAATAAATCGGACCGGTTGGCAAACGTAGCTCCTAAAGAATAGTCCCAGTGTCTCCCGAGNNAGATTGGTCAGGTTCATGTTATTGGTGGTCGAGACCAGGGTGGCTAAACCGGCACTTTGTATGATCTGTTTTTGTGAAATGGTGCCGAAGAGATAAGACAGGTCCACACCGACGGAGACGTGGTGGAAAAACTCGTAGGAATTCGCCCAATAGATCTTGTTGACACTCCCGTAGCCCTGGTAATAGGAATTGCCTATTTCGCTGACAGTTCCCTGGAAGATGATCGGGGAACTGAACTCATAGTTCTCCGTGCTGAAGGGGGTCAGTCCGAAACTGGTCCCCCAATGTTTGGAGAGCTTCATACCCAGCACCAATCTACGGAAAGTAATATCCGCCGACTGATTGTTGGAAACATCTACCGGCGTACCGGTATAATTTATAAAACTTCCCCGCACACCCACTTCAGCCGTAAAGATCTGGTTGTCCAATGCGCTGAAGGAGGCAGGGTTATTATTGATCAGGAAGCGGTTCGATCGGTAGGCGATGCCGGTATTGGCAAGACCGGAAGTCCGGTTGTAGAAATTATCATCCAGGTCTCCGAGGCCGAGTATGGAATAAGGGGAATTATTACCCTGCGCTAACCCTTTCAGGGAACAAAGAGAAAAAAAGAAGAATATGAGTAGGCTCAGTTTCATTGCCGTATGATTCAGATTTGAATATATACTTATTGTATCTGCTTAAGAGAAATATAATAGACCCTCAATGTGACCCTGTTATCTACGGGCGCCTGGAACCTGTCCTGCAGGACCATCCTGTTCAGGCTGGTATCGTTTGCCGGCGCGGGCATGCTGAGTATCAGTCCGTCATCTAAATATTGGTTACCTACAAGTCCTGCCTGTTGTTCTATATAAGATGAGAGATCATAGGTATAGGAGGTATTGCCCGGATTCAGATAGTCAATCACCAGGCTTCCGTTTTGCGCTACTCCGTTTAACGTTAACGGGCTGCCAAACAGGTTTGTCAGATCGGTGGGATATAGGTCGAGTTTGGGCGGAAGGCGATAATTATTATTATTATAGGTGCCCACTTTGGGCTTGACGAGCAGTTGGGCCCGGAGGATGCTCAGGAAATCGGGCCGTAAGAGCAATTGCTGTAGATAAGGGAAGGTTATTTTGATCTTAAGCCCCGCGACCGGCTGCATATAGGCATTATGGCCTGTCAGAGTCGAGGGGGTCTCGGGCGGCGTTTGAACGATTTGTGTCGGCAGGATCAGGTTAGACAGCGGCGTGGCGGATCTGTCCGTAGTGATATTATTAAACTGGTAGGATTTGTTGCTGAGCGGGAAATCGGCGTGTAAATAGGTCGTAATAAGGGTCGGTTCATGATAATAGACCCTTATTACCATCGTATCCCGGAAGCCGTAGAGCGCCGATGGGGTAGGATCCAGGGGTGAGACGCAAAGGCCTTTGAAATATTGCAGGAAGGTGCTTGCAATCTTTACCGTATCGGATTGATCCCTGAGCATGTTAAAAAGCTGCTGCCCCAGTGCATCCGACATTTTCATCCGGATGGTATCGTTCTCGAAAAGTGTGGTATAGGCTGCGGTGGGATACACGACTATATTCCCGACCGATCCGAGATAGGTGGGATCTGTCGGGAATGTGCTATTGCTGTAGAAGGTATTTTGGAGGTAGGGTAAGATGATCTGGGAGGTCAACTGGTTGACCTTATAGCTTACCGGCTGGGTAGTATCCCCATAATAAGCCTTGTTAATACGCATGATCAGGGCTATTGAATCGTACCCCGCATTGTTGTCAATAATGGGTATGGAAGCCGGGGCCACCTGGAAAAAGCTGCGGGAGTTGATCACTCCGAATTGATTATCCTGGTAATTCCCTACCAGGGCGGTACCTGTGCCGGCGCTGGCTACGGAATCGAGGTAGATGGTGGAAAGATTAACGCTCAGGGTATCGACGACGACGACGATGGCATTAGCATTATTTTGTACAAAGCCTTGACCGAAGGTAACGGTAGGTTCTTTTTGGCAGCAGATCAGGAAGAAAACAGCCAAAAATGGTAATAAAAAAATGATTCGCTCTTTTCTGCAATTAGTATTTTTAGTCATGCGGATTATCTTGTCTGGCTTGTAAGTTGTTGTAATTGACGCATTTGTGCCGGCCTGATATTTCTAAGTTTTTGCAATAATAAGGGGCTTGGTTGTTACTATTTTGTTAGTATGTATTAATGGGTAAAATAAAGCGATCAATCGGGGTTTTTTATATACCAATTGTTATACAGCCCGGCCAAAGATAATAAAAAAGCGANNCCGGCTGCTAAAAACCGGGGCGGCCTATTCCGGTCAGGAAGAGGAATGCAAGATCCGGTATTTGTTCCGAAATTACCGGTAAGAGGGGGTTATTGTTTTTTTCGTATATGAAATATGCCGTATTGTCTATTAAAACAGCCTGAAAATACATTTTAACGATTTTGCTACTCCGACTTCAAATACATTAGCGAAAAATATCGAAAAAATTATGAAGCGGATTAACATTTCGTTGTTATCGTTGATGTTATTGGTTACGCTGTTTACTGTGTTTTCGTGTTCCAAATCTAGTCTGAGCTACACCCAGGATGGAGACTGGGTCACCCGTGCATATTTTGGTGGGAAAGCAAGGGGTGAGGCCGTCTCCTTTACGAAAGGAGACTATGCTTATATCGCCACCGGATATGATCCCCAAAATCCCAATATCAGGCTGACAGACACCTGGAAATTCGATCCTTCCGGACCGGCCGGCACCTGGCGGAACCAGGAAGCCGATTATCCGGTAGGCGCCAGCCAGTCTACCGGCAGAAGCCAGGCGGTAGCGTTTGTTTTAAGCAATGGATTGGCATATGTCGGTAGCGGCTATGATGGTTATACCAGCTTAAGTGATTTTTTCTCTTACGATCCAATTGCCAATGTCTGGACCGCGATTGCCCCCCTGGCTGATAATATTAAGGCGTATCCCCGCTATGATGCCGTCGCTTTCGGTATTCAGGACACCGGGTATGTGACGACCGGCAGCTTTGATCAGAGCAATAATTTGAACGATACCTGGTCCTATTATCCCGGCACCAATACCTGGAAACAGACGGTGAGCTTTATTGGGGAGCCCAGGACCCAGGCCGTGGCCTTCGTATATAAAAATAAGGGCTATGTTGTGACCGGGGTCGATAATAACACCGAGCTCTACACCTTCTTTCAATTTGATCCTTCCCAGGCGGATTCTGCCAAATGGTACCGGTTAAGGGATATCGCCAATACGAGTACTGATACTTATGATGATGGATACGTGAACATCGTACGCCAGAATGCCGTGGCCTTCGTGATGCTCGGTGTGAGGGATGGCGATATCGCCTATATGACGACCGGTAAGAACGGTTCCCTATATACCACTACCTGGGAGTATTATTTTGCTACCGATCTCTGGAAAGAGAAGACGCCGCTGGAAGCTGGAGCCCGCGAAGCAGCCGTTGGGTTCACGGTAAAGAACAGAGGATATGTGGCAACGGGTTTAGCAGGTGCAACCGCTTATAGTGATTTATATGAATGGCATCCGGATAGTGTCCAGATTACAGGAAACTAAGCGCTCCCGGTGGGTTGCCGGCGTATTCGGAATCCTTCTGGTGCTGGGGTCCGGCCTGATAGCGCGGTATTATATACAACGCAAATGGGAAAGGGACCATGTGTTTGTTCGTGTCCGGCCTTTCAAGACCTCGCTGGGTTGGGGGTATGAGATCCTGGCGGGGGATACCATCTTCATTCACCAGGAGTTTATCCCTGCGATACCTGGCAGACATGGTTTTCGGACACAGGAAGATGCTAAGAAGGTCGGTATGAAGATCATCGGTAAAATGAAGCGGGGAAGGGTTGAAGCCGTGACGGTCGGGGATTTGAAGGAATTGGGCATTATCGATAGCATACCCGCGGCCGCTATTCCCATGGTTGTCCGGCATCCCGATACCATTGAGCGCCTCCGGTCCCTTCGTTAATCAGGCAGCGACATCCTTCAATCCTTTTAAGAGAATCCAAATCGTATATTGTTGAGATTTTGAAGGGCTGACCTGCAGGTTGGCCCTTTTTTTATTTTCCTTCCGCCGGTCCGTCGATTTTCCGGACTATACCGCTCGTATAAATAATTTCTGCCAATTAGCCGGGACTGCTTATTTTGCGCATCTTTTATTCATCTATATATAGTAACATGAGAAAGATCCAGTCTCTTTTAGCCGTTTTTCTGTTTTTGACTAGTGCTGGTCATGCCCAGACGAAGAGCCATTACGATCAACATGCCGCTTTCGATCCCTTGTTCTATCCTTCCGGCAGCACCTTGTACAGGAGTGCCGGCGGCGTTCCGGGGCCAAGGTATTGGACGAACAGGGCCGATTATAAGATCCAATCCAGGCTGGATACGCTTAATCATGAACTGAGCGGCTCGGTCATCATTACCTATACGAACAATAGTCCCGATAACCTGTCCTTCCTGTGGTTGCAACTCGATCAGAATATCTACCGTCAGGATTCCCGCGGGGAGGCCGTGAGCCCGGTTACAGGTGGCCGTTGGGCAAATAAATCCTTTACGGAAGGAGATGTGCTGAAATCGGTGACCGTTATGCAAAATGGCAAATCCGTCAAAGCGGATTACCTGGTCTCCGATACCCGGATGCAGATCAAATTGGAGGAGGCCCTTAAAGCCGGAGGCGGTATCATCCAGGTAAAAATAGATTATTCGTTTGTGGTGCCTCAGTATGGAACTGATCGCATGGGCCGGCTCGGGACCAAAAACGGCTGGATCTATGAAGTGGCACAGTGGTACCCCAGGATGGCAGTATATGATGATGTGTCCGGATGGAACCTGCTTCCTTACCTGGGCGCTGGGGAATTCTACCTGGAATACGGTAATATCGATTACACGGTGACGGTGCCTGCCGGTCTGGTAGTTGCCGGGTCCGGAGAACTGCTGAATCCGGCCGAGGTATTGACGCCCGTGCAGATGGGCAGACTGGCAAAGGCCAGGGCCAGTGATAAAACGGTCTTTATACGGTCTGCAGAAGAGGTTAACGACCCGTCCGCTCATCTGCAAAAAAAGAGCCTGACCTGGCATTTCAAATGCAATAATACGCGTGATGTGGCCTGGGCTGCTTCCAGGGCCTTTGTAANNCCTTGCACAGTCTGTTTACCCGGCGGAGAGTGCAGGAAGCAGTCTATGGGGCCGGTCTACAGAATTTGTAAAAGGCTGTATCGAATTATATTCCCGGGAGTGGTACGAGTTCACCTATCCTGTCGCGACTAACGTGGCAGGAATTGTCAACGGAATGGAATACCCCGGGATCGTATTCTGTTCTTCGCAGAGCGGGAATGGCGGTTTATGGAACGTGACCAATCATGAGTTCGGCCATAACTGGTTCCCCATGCTCGTGGGCTCCAACGAAAGGAAATATGCCTGGATGGACGAAGGCTTTAACACGTTTATCAATGGGGTGGATACTAAAGTCTTCAACGACGGTGAGTTCGACGCGAAAGAAGATATGCAGCGGCAGGCAAAAGCCTATTTCAGCCCCGGTTCGGAACCGATCATGACCATTCCCGATGTGCTGAATAGCAGCGCCCTTGGAGTGGCGGCCTATGCCAAACCGGCCCTGGCCCTGGACCTGCTGAGAAAATATGTATTGGGCGAGAAAAGGTTCGATCAGGCATTCCGCGCTTATGTCGACCGGTGGGCCTTTAAACACCCGACTCCCTGGGATTTCTTCCGCACCATGGAAAACGTCGGCGGAGAAGACCTGGGCTGGTTCTGGCGCGGGTGGATACTTCATAACTGGAAACTCGATCAATCGGTAAAGGATGTCAAATATCCCGGCAATGATCCTTCAAAGGGCTCTTTTATAGCAATAGAGAATCTCGAAGAGATGGTCATGCCGGTGGTGGTGGCTATTCAGCAGGAGAATGGCAGGAAAGATACGATCACCCTGCCTGCCGAGATATGGCAAAAAGGACCGCACTGGACCTTTTCGTTCAATTCCGTTTCGAAGATCAAGTCCGTCGTGATAGACCCCCTGCATGAATTTCCGGATATGGATCCTTCCAATAATACATGGACCGGCGAGGCCCAGGTTAAACCGGTGCCTGCAGGCGTTTCTGCGAACGATGTGATCGATAATTACCTGAAAAGCATCGGGGGTAAAGACAAATTGAAGGGGATTACAGATATCTCTTCCGTCTCATCCGGGACGGTGCAGGGACAAAAAATAGTATTTATNNCATAAATTTAAAAGTCCCGATAAATACCTGCTGGAAGTCAGCCTTCCCGACCTGAATATGGTGGCTGAGAAACTGATCATCAACGGGGATAGTATCAGGCACACCCAGATGGGAAAAGATGCCGGGGAGATCGATCCGAAAATGAGGCAAATGATGAAAGAGGATGAAATGCAGTTTCCCGAACTGAATTTTTTCCAGCCGGGATATAAGACCGAATTAACCAGTATCCGGAATATCGACGGAAAGGATGCCTACGAAATGAAGGTCACCTATCCTTCCGGCGATCTTTATTCCGTCTATTACGATGTGAAGACGGGTTATCGGATCAGGGAAATAGTGATCAGCCAGGAGGATAATAAAACGGCCACCACGGACTACGATGATTACCGGGAAATAAGCGGCATCAAATTCCCTTTTAGTGTAGTGAAAGAACTATCATCTTTTACTTTTACGCTCACCGCGCAAAGTGTAGAAGTGAATATGGGGTTGGGAGATGCGGTGTTTCAATAGTTTATTTTATATGCCATGCAGAAATTGATCATGTATGTAATCCACCACGCTGGTAAGGCTACCGGATTCCTCATAGATCTTTAATTGGCGGTCGGCACCGGTGCCTCTTTCCAGTATTTTGGAGACAAAGCTTGTCGCATGACGGCTTCCAAGGTGATCCNNATCGATGCCATATCGGCTGGCCCGCCATTTGTTCTCGTTGATCAGGGCGCGGGAGTATTGGATATAGTTCATATTCTGCGTGCGTAGCTTGTAGATCTTTACGCAGATGGCCTGGAACAGGGCGGTAATGGTCATCGTCTCTTCGACGGTCATCGGCACATCGCAGATACGGAATTCGACCGTATTGAAAAAAGGATGCACCCTCAGATCCCACCAGATCTTCTTGCCATTGTCGATGCAATTAGTCCTGACCAGGAGCTTCACAAAATTGTCATAGGCTTCGATGCTTTCGAAATATTCAGGTATGCCGGTCCGGGGGAATTTATCGAACACTTTTGTGCGGAATGATTTATAGCCCGTCAATCTACCTTCCCAGAAAGGCGAATTGGTGCTCAGGGCATAGATATGCGGTAAGAAATACCGGGTGGAATTGGCTATATGATTGGCCATTTCCCGGCTTTCCATGCCTACATGCACATGCAATCCGAAGATCAGGTTACTCCGGGCCGCCTCCTGCAATTCATTCACGATCTCATTATAGCGAACATGATCGGTGATCAATTGACTTTCCCAGTGGCTGAAAGGATGGGTGCCTGCAGCGCCTACCCAGAGACCCAGGTCACCTGCGATCTGCGATATGGTCTTACGGAGCACGGAGACGTCCTTGAAGGCTTCATCGATGTCGGCGCAAATATCCGTACCTACCTCTACTACTGCCTGGTGCATTTCGGCTTTGACCTTATCCTTTATCACTTTCTGCCCTTCGGAAACGATCTTTTGTTCATGGCTTTTCAGCTCCCGGGTCACAGGATCCAACACCATATATTCTTCTTCAATGCCTAAAGTGAAGTTCTTGTAGTTAATATTCGACATACTGCATTTTATTTTTCAAATATTTCGCTCACCTGAATGGTGAACCCCGGCACGGCTGTAGCTTTTAGGTCAATGGTTCATGATGGCTGCTGCGCCTTATGTATTCTCCCCAGGTAAGATTGTCAACTCCTTCCCGGTGGGCGAGCGCTCTTTCGATGGCATAGTTGGCGGCCGTCTCTACGACCCATTCGAAATTATCTTCTCCCACACTGATTCTTTCCGCATCGGGCGCCGGGTTGCAGAAGTCGATCGCATAGGGTATTCCGTCCTTGACGGCCAGTTCCACCGTATTGAAATCATACCCAAGGTATCGATTGATCCGTACGACAATCTCTTCCATCTGCCGCAGCCTTTCTTCGGAGGGATGGAAATCGCTGGTATACCGGAGGTGATGGGGATTACGCGGCTCATAGGGCATGATACGGACATCCTTGCCGCCGATACAATAGCAGCGATAGTACTCATCAAAGACGATCTCTTCCTGCAGCAGCATGACGAGCTGCCCTGTTTCACTATGTTTCTGGTAGAACTCCTCCGGCGAATGGAGCTTATAGACATGTTTCCATCCTCCCCCGGCAAAGGGTTTCATATAAGCCGGGAACCCGATATATTGAAAGATACTCTCCCAATCCAGGGGGAATGCCAGGTTGGAGAAGGACTGGTCGCTTGTATCGGCAGGGAGGTCCCGGGAAGGCAGGATCACCGTTTTCGGAACCGGAACTCCGGTCAGGGTAGCAAGACAGTTGTTAAAAAACTTTTCATCGGCACTCCACCAGAAAGGATTGTTGATGACGGCGGCTCCGCAAAGGGCCGCATTCTTCAGGTAGGCCCGGTAGAACGGGACATCCTGGGATATGCGGTCCANNCGGCGTAGCCGGTAGGCTCTCCCTGCACTACTTTGTCTATGCGCACCGGCTCCGCTACGACCCCCTGCACATTTTTTCCGTTAATGCGTTCGATGAATGCCATGGGAAAGCTTCTTTCCTGTCCGAACATTATCCCTATTTTCTGCATAAAAACCGTTTTATGGGTGAACCGCTATGGAATAAAAGAGCTATCGGATTAAAGAAAGGTAGTGCGGGAACATTTCTTTCCAGACCGGCCAGTCATGGGTCCTGTTCGCTCTTATGTCGAGCCAATGGCTGATATTTTTTTTCGCCAGGATCCCACTGAGGATTTCATTCTGCGGACGGCAGATATCGGCATCGCCTGCACCTAAGACAATACTCATCGTCCAAAGCCCGGGATCGTCCGCGCCCGGAATAAAGTCCACGGGGTTATTATAATAGACGGTATCATCATAATACCCGTCGGTGAATGACCGGATATCAAAAATACCGCTCATAGAAAAACAATATCCCGTGATGTGTGGGTGACGAAAAGCGAAATTGACCGTATGATAGCCTCCGAAACTGCAGCCTGCCACGGCTATTTTCGGATAGGATGTCTCCTGCAGGGCCCTGGGGACTACTTCCATCAGTATCAGCCTGTCGTAGCATTCCTGATTATAGGCCCGCATGGCAGGATCTATGCCCTGGTCATACCAACTGAATGCATCGATACTATCCGGGCAGTAGATCTTGACCTTCCTGTTCTCCAGGAACCATCGGGCGGTTTCCAGCAGACCCTGGTCTTTATATTGGTAATAGGAACTTTTCGAAGTGGGAAACAAGATCAGGGGCTGCCCTGCCTCTCCGAAAACCAACATCTCAAACTCCCTTCCCAGGCTGGGTGATTGCCATTTATGATATTCCTCCCGTATATTTCCCATTTAATGGATTGCCTTACTCAAAGTGGCTGAATGCCCTTATCAAATTTATTTTTAAAACAACAGAAAAACAAATTGATTATTTTTGGCGGTATGCAAGCTGTAAAGAGTGCGGGTATTTTATTGGAAACTGCAGTATTGGAATCCGTCCCCCTGAATCGTAATGTGCAAGTGGATTTTTATTTGCCTACCTGGGTGGAAGATCCCTCTTCCCTGAGTCTATTGCTGATAAACGACGGGCAGGATTTACAGGCTTTGGGGCTTCTTCCCATCCTGGACGATCTGTATGCCGGAGGACATATATCGCCGGTGCTTTGCGCCGGTATCCACACCTGTGCCGAACGGAAGATGGAATATGGGGTGGCGACAGTGGCCGACTACCAGGGCTGGGGGGCAAAAGCCTCCGAATACACGGAATTTGTGATCACCGAACTGATCCCTTATATACTGGACAAATACAAGGTTTCCGGATTTGCCGGGAAAGCTTTTGCCGGCTTTTCCCTGGGAGCGCTAAGCGCCCTGGACATTGTGTGGAATCATCCGGATGAGTTTACCGGGGCGGGTCTCTTTTCCGGTTCTTTCTGGTGGCGGATAAAAGACCAGACGGATCCGGCCTATAATGACGATACGGACCGGATCATGCACCGGCAGATCCAGGAGGGGGAGTATCGCCCCGGACTGAAATTCTTTTTCGAATGCGGAGAGGAAGATGAAGTGGAAGACCGCAACGGCAATGGGATCATCGATTCCATCGACGATACCCAGGACCTCATCACGGAGCTTGTAAAAAAGGGGTATGATCTTCAAAAGGATATCCGTTACCTGGAAATTCCGGACGGCAGGCACGAGGTGGCGACCTGGGCCCGGGCAATGCCCGAATTCCTGAAATGGGGCTGGGGGAAGTAGCGGCATAAAGCAGGCAAAGCAAAACCATAAAAATGCTGCACGATAACCTTTTTACAATGCTAAAATGGTTATAAAAAAGTGGTAAATGGGTAGTCGGAGGCATCCTTTGCAACCATTCAGGCGTTTTATTGTTAATTTTATATCTTAAACTCATTCAAGATGTTGGCTACTATCGAAAGTGCAATCGAAGATATCAGGCGGGGAAAGCTCGTGATCGTTGTCGATGACGAGGACCGGGAAAACGAAGGTGATTTTATCACTGCTGCCCGCAATGTAACTCCTGAGGTGATTAATTTTATGAGTAAGTATGGGAGGGGATTGATCTGTGCTCCGCTTGAAGAAGAACGTTGTGATGAATTGGGATTGGATCTGATGGTGAACAACAATACGGCCCTGCACGAAACTCCCTTTACCGTATCGATAGATCTTTTAGGGCATGGCTGTACCACAGGCATTTCTGCATCGGACAGGGCTAAGACTATCCAGGCCCTGGTAGACCCTGCCACAAAACCTGAAGACCTGGGGCGTCCCGGCCATATTTTCCCTTTACGGGCTAAAAAAGGAGGCGTATTAAGGCGTGCGGGTCATACCGAAGCTACCGTCGACCTGGCCCGGTTAGCCGGATTGGGACCCGCCGGTGTCCTGGTGGAGATCATGAACGAGGACGGAACCATGGCGAGGTTGCCCGAACTACTGGAAATAGCGAAAAAATTCGATCTTAAAGTAATCTCTATTAAAGATTTGATCGAATATCGCCTAAAGACCGATTCCCTGATAGAAGAGATCGTCCGGGTGGATTTGCCCACTCAATACGGACATTTTAAACTGATAGCCTTCCACGAAAAAAATACTCCCAATGAACACCTGGCCTTAATAAAAGGCGAATGGGATTCCGAAGAACCAGTCCTGGTGCGTGTCCATTCATCCTGTTTTACCGGGGATATACTGGGTTCTCTTCGTTGCGACTGCGGAGAGCAACTGCATAAAGCCATGGAGTTAGTAGAAGCTACCGGAAAAGGGGTGATCCTCTATATGAACCAGGAAGGCAGGGGGATCGGTCTTGTCAACAAATTGAAGGCCTACAAACTCCAGGAGAATGGAATGGACACCGTGGAGGCCAATCTCCATCTTGGCTTCCCGATGGATAAAAGGGACTATGGCGTGGGGGCGCAGATCCNNATAATGAAAAATACCTGCAAACCAAAAGGGATAAGCTAGGGCATGAGATATTGAAGTTATTGAAGTAATCAGGATGAGTGGTCCCTTGTTAGTGATTTAATTGCTGCTCGTATCACCGACTCCCGAAGGTTTCGTTGGCGAAGGGGTTGGGTGCGGATGCTGATCTTTCTTCTTCTTTTTCTTGAAGAGTTCATCGATCTTGTCAAAATCACGGCGGTAGGAGATACTCGTGCCGGAACTGTTCTGGGTCCGGTTGCCTGAGGAAAGGTAGTTATAGGAATCACGGTAAAACAGGGTGAGGGCTACCCTGCCATCCGATGTGAGCTTATATTCGGCCGTGATATCAGGCAGGAACTGGAAGGATGAAGCCTGTACCTGCGCGGCGGTCATTCCAAAGTCAAGGGCGCTTCCGAAGTTGAGGGACAGCTTTTCGTCGAGGAAACTCCTGCCGATGGAAAAATTCAGGTTCGTGCGGTCCAGGATAAGCTTGCTCTGATCGACATTTTCCAATATCACGTTACTCCCGTTGTATACGGTCGTATTGAAATTGACCCGAATGCTCTTGTCATTGAAGATCTTTTGAAAGATATTGGAGAATNNGGGGGCCAAAGCTGTTGAATACGATCAGGTAGGAGACCTGTTTGTTCAATTCATTCGGATCGCTTTGGATCTTTTGCAACAGGGCCTGGGCATCCTGGTCATACTTTAAAGCGCTGTTTGGAGGCAATTCAATCTGAAAGGCAATATGCGGATGCGTTAGTTTCTCCGTGAGATCGGCGATGACTAATATCTGACCCCGGTACCTTTTCACATTATCGCTGCTGACACTGACCCCACTGGATGGTGAGGTATAAGCCAGGTCGTTGAAACTGATGTTTTCCGCCTTGTATATGGCTTCGATATTTATAGTCGCGTCGTAGGGGTTGCCTGTCCACTGGATATAATTACCGGCTCCTTCACTCAGGACAAAAGGCTTGCGCAAAAAGGACTGGAAAGTGAAATTATAATTTCCCCTATCGATCTCGTAACGTCCGTTGATGGTGAGGTCTTCACTGGTGCCCACCCGCATCTGCAGGTTGCCGTGCCCATTAGCCTTGATGATATCGCCTGTCAGCGGATCTACGATAACATATACATTGGCATAATTGGTAACGGTGATAGCCAGCGACGCGGTGAGATTGGACCCTTTCCTGTCGAAACCGGTTTTCTTCATTTCTTTGCCGTATACTTTCCAGACGATAAAATCGGCCTCGCCGCTTTCCCTGCTTACGGATGGGGGCAGATAGATGCTCGAACTGTCGGTGGGTTCTCCCTTAATACCCATCAGCATATTCTCTTCCGGACCTTTCAGGGACACTTCCGCTTTTCCGATCACGGTACCATAGAACTGGTTATTGTCGGTTGCCTTTGTATCGAGTAATAGCATACGGCCGGTACTCATCGCGAAATCAAAGGACAGATCATCGAAACCGTGATGGTAAAGTTTACCGCGCGTGATGGTGGCGGTATGCCCGAATTTGTCCTTGAACTGTAAATTTCCGAAATCGATAAACCCATCCCTGAACTGGACCGTAGCCGCAGGTATTTTATAATAGCATTGGGTGTAATTCACTTTCAACCCCGCATCCTTCAACTGGAAATTCCCCAGGTACTTAAGCTGGTCGCCGCCCGACCCCACGATCTGGAGATCGCCGGTGGCGAAGCCTGTGACATTGCTGAAGATTCCATCCAGGTATTTTTCCAGCAGCTCGATTTGGGTGTTCTCGAAATGCGAAGTAATGTTTACCGGCTGTTCTGTCGGGCTATCGAGGGTGCTGAATGCCCCATTCAGGGTGAAATGATAGTCCTTGTTATCGGATTGAACGGTCGCTTTAAGCAGGCCGCTGTGTTTAATGTAGCCTGCGCTTAATTGCAATTTACCGATCGAGTCGTTGTTAAAACGGAACTGATCTGCAGATCCGGAGAAATTTATTTCGGGTTTGCCGAACGGATCGGTGAGTTCCCCACTGCCGTTCAGCAATCCTTCCAGGCGTTCTGACTTTACCAGGTAAGGCGTAAAATCGCCGATATTGATCTTTTTCAAATCGACATGCACATCGTTCCAGTTCCCTTTGGAGGACGGGTTCGTAGTGATCAGGACCTGCTGATCGCTGTTGTATATCTTCAGATCTTTGGCGGAGACGATATTGTTGCTGAATTCGAGTTCCCCATCCTTGTCGATGGTCCAGGTCTTGCTGTTCAAATCGAAAGTAGAGGGATTGAATTTGATACGGATTCCTGTGGGTATGGTCTGTACCTGCGCCGAAATGCTGGCTGAATTGAGTGTCTGGTTGGCAGTCGTGGAAACCTGTATTTTAGAGAGGTCATCCGACGAACGAAGCTGTATATGCGTACCCGGAAAATGGAGACTGTCACTTACATAAATCTCCCCGATATTCGTTTCCATGGACAGACTGTCCATGTTACCCCTGCCTTTCAGGCTCAGATTGTTAAAACTAATGTTCTTATATCCGAATTGAGGCAGATCCACATTCAGATCGAGAAGGTTTTCCCTGGTGTCGATTCGACCGCTGAGCGCGGTATTATTGAACCCCTTTAGATTTGTATCGAACAGGTCGATATATTCATCCACTTTTTTTGTGGTGATGACGAAACTGAAATTCTGGTTGGAAATTATCTTATTGGTCGGTTTGATGTAGCTGGGATAATATTTATTCAGGAAGGTCTGAAAAGAGGCAGGCAGATCGTTGATAGAGAACTCCCCGACGATAGCTCCGTCAAATTCATTGCTTACCACCGTAATGGTCTTGTTATTATCGACAATACTGGATTCCAGGTTGAGGGAATCGAAAGAAACCCTTTGGCCGTTCTTTATCACAGAGGCATCATAGATCCGGGCACTGCCCAGGAAATTATCGATATTGTTGCCCGTGAAATTAAAACGGAACTTACCGTTGAACTCTATTGATTTGGTGGCAAAATGCAATTTTGTCAGATCGGCCTTGCCTATTTCCGCATTAAAATCGAATCTGGGAAGTTGTTCGCTGAAGTCGATAAGACCATTTAACCGGGCGTCCAGGTTTGGGTCGGAGGATACCAGTTGGCCGTTGAATTTCTTTTGGGCGATGGTGCCTTTTACCTGAATGTTCTGATAGGTATAGTTGTTAAACTCCAGGCTCCTCACGGTCCCATCCAGGGTCGCATTCAAAGTCTTCGATTTAAGCCCGGACCCGCTCACGGTTCCGTTGAAAGAGATCTTGCCGAGGTTATCATTATCCATGAATTGCCCCATATCGAAATTGTCGGTATTGATATTGCCGGAATAGACCGAGGGCCCGGAATCCGGGATTTTCATATTCACATTCGTTATGACGGTGCCGAAATTGGTCTCAAGGGTGCCATTGGTGACAAATTTTTTCACATAACCGGTAAAACTTCCTTTGAAACGCAGGTATTCGATCCGATCGATCCTTGGCTGCGTTATTTGCTTCAACTCGGGTACCAAGGCGACCATGTCCTTATAAGTGGTCCTGAAATCATTTGACTTAAACTCAATATAGGTGGTGTTTATATCGGGCAGACCAGTAAGGTGGATATCTCCGTTCAGGAGGGTGTTCTTTCCCGCCTCCACCACCAAGTTCCTTCCACGGAGATTATCAATGGTTCCCTGGGCATGGCCCGAAAGGCGAATATCCTTTTTCCAGTCCTTCAGTTCGGGAGCGNNCTATTAATGTCGGCATCTTCGAAATCGGCTTCCATTCTCACTTTAGAAACGAAATCAGGCATGTCGTCGAAGGTCCTGAAGCGCATGGCGAAAGAATTACGCAAATGGCTTTTATTGGTGTGCAGGTCGAGTTTGGTAAATTCCATGGCTTCAGGGAATAGCTTGACCCGGGCAATGAGTTTTTTGACTTCGAAGCCGCTTCGCTCTTTGGTGCTAAGCTGCATTTGTGCAGTGATCGTATCCTGTTTAACCCGGACATTTTTGAAATTCCAGTCTACGGCGTAAAAATGGATATGATGACCGTCAAAATGCCGGTTAAGGCTTGAATCCGTGAGCTTATCGTCGTTGAAGACTCCATTCCGGATGACAACGGTCCGGGCGGTCATGTCCCAGCCTGCGGGATTCCATCTTAAATGCAGGAGATCATTCTTAATGTTTTCCGTTGTATCCGGCGGGGTAAGTCTTAAGCCAGCATAAGTGCCTATGGTAAACCGGGGACCGGTCAGTTCGAGCCGGTCTATCCGGGCTATTTTCCGGGAGAAGTTGAAGGTGTCCGCTTCCAGATCAAGGGCGTTTATCCAGCAATTCATGTCTTCCCCCCGCCATTCGTCTTTTTTGAGGAAATGGACATGGGATAATTCGAATTTTTTCAGATCCAGCACGATCCCCTGTTTCTGATCGGTCTTTTCCGGGCCGGAGAAGTAATCCGCCAGGAACTCGTAGTTCCATACCGAGTCTTTTCGATGCAATTTGATGACGGCATCAGCCACACCGATATAATGCAATTCGGCACTGTCCTTAAAAAAGAACCAGTCCGTGATATTGACCCGGATCTTGCCGGCATAAAGAAGGGTGTCTTTATGGGTATCCTCTACCAGCGCGCCTTCCAGCAGCATTTTATTAAAAAGAGAAAAATCTACGTGTTCGATGCGAATGGTGGTGTGGAGATTTTTAGAGAGCTTACCGGTTATCCTGGCTATCAGCCAGGTCTGGACAGGAGGCATCTGGATCAGCGTCCATATGCCTACCATCAAAAGCAGCAGAACCAGCAATGTAAAACGGAGTATTTTCCAAATCTTTCTCAGGGGCTGACAATTACAAGATGTAAAATTAAGTAATAGACAGGGATGTGCAAATTCAATACCAATAAAAGACTGTAATAGCTATAAACAGGCCCATTTGCAAAGTATTTACACTTTTTACCATATCCTATTGTTTTTTAAGTCTTGATTCCCTTTGCGGGAAATAAATAATAGTAGTAAATTTATCTATTCCAGCATGCATTTCCACCCCTTTTCCCATAGATCCATCAGATTGCCGCCCATATGTTGAATGATGACTGTCTGCCACTAATATCCCTCCGCCGTATCGTCTCCCCGGTGGTCGCCGACAGCT
>PLXD01000507.1 GCA_003151295.1 Chitinophagaceae bacterium
TATAAAATTTAAACCGCAAAACCAAAGAAAAAACCAAACAAACGTTTGCGCGTTCCCTATCGGCGGCATTTTGAGATTTAGTCCCTACCTTACATCAGTGATGTTTCGATGCTGAATAAATAGAATCTGCAATCAATATGTATGAATCGGGCGGATATGCCGGAATTTATTCAAATCAATACGAAAATGAAAAATAAAATTGCATTGCTCATCATTACGCTCTTTGTATTGATATGCCAGGCCCAGGAAAAAAGTAAAACCCTGACCCTCCGGCTTGAGCGGATCGACCCTGTAACGAACAAGTCACAGGTAGAAACAGAAAAAGTTCCTATTGCTAAGGTCGGGATCATCGTTATGGATATGTGGGATGCCCATTGGTGCAAGTCATGGACGGCACGTGAGGCAGACATGATCCCGAAAATGAACAGGTTTCTCGCAGAAGCCCGGCGTAAAGGGGTTCAGGTCATTTTCTCTCCCTCCAGTGTCGCCGCTTTTTACAAGGACTACCCGCAAAGAAAAGCAGTCTTCTATATGCCGGTATCCCGGGAATATGAATATCCCTCTGTTGATGATCTCCTGAACCTGGATGAGAAAAAACAGTTGGATTATAATCTTTACAGCAAAAGATACTTTGCAGGGACGATATACGAGGCCAGGGATTCATCCGGATATCTCTATAAAGGTTTTCCGCCCCTGCCACCATTTTCGTCCACAGGAGGCTGCGAATGTTCCGACAGAAATTGCACAGAGGCAGATGTCTGGCACCGCCAGAATAAAGACCTGGTCATCGGAGCCAATGACCTGATCGTCGAAGGGAATAACAAGAGCGAATTTTTAAATGTCTGCAGGGCAACGGGCTTAACACACCTGCTGTATATCGGCGGAGCCGGAAATATGTGCCTCACCTCTTCACGCGAGACCTCCACGATCAATATGTCGAACAGGGGACTCAAATGCGTGTACCTCGAAGACCTCATGATCTCCATATCGGGAAATGGATATAATCCCGATACCAAAATGGTGGATCCCTCTTTTACGCCGCAAACCGGGGATAGCCTGGTCCTTATCCACCTGAAAAAATATATAGCGCCTTCGGCAAAGACGTACGAAGTGTTCCCGGATTTAAAATAAACACCCCATTCAAAATAACACCCGTAAATAATAAACAGCTTAGAAAGAATACCAATCATGCGAAAATCTACCCCGCGATTTAAAAGCGAAAGCATATTCCTGTTTACCTGGATATTATTCATCCCCTTGTCTTTTTTCGTCTCCTGCAAAGGCCGGCCAGGCCTGCCTGAACCTGTTTTTACCCACGATGAGGTGATGCAATACACCCCCAAGGGGCCCGCAAAATGCTTCAGGCAGATCAGCTTCGACGCCAATGAAAAAAAAGTCTACCCGGATTCGCTTTTTATCACCCAGTTTTCGGAACAGGATCCCGTAAAGTATGCCGAATTCGCTCAAAAGATCAACCTCGACGGGGTCATACTCCAGGGAGTGCCCCAGGCCGGCTATGCCACCTACCTGCAGACAAAGGTCAATACCCCGTATCCCGGCATGAAGGGAGATTTCTTCGGCGAGACATTGCAAGAACTCCATAAACACGGTATCTCCGGGTTCGGCTATATAGGCATCGGCTGGATCATGAAATACGCCAAAGAACATCCGCAATATACCAATGGTGATTCCACCCANNCCTTATCGCGAAAAGCTCATGGAATCCTCCCGCGAAGTCCTCAGCAATTACCCCGTCGATGGCCTTCGTTATGATATCCTGGATCAGCCCGCCGAATGCCGGTGCGATGGATGTAAAAAGCTTTATCGGGAAATGTTCAATGATACGATGCCTGCTAAATGGATCGATTGGCAGCGCCAGGAAAAATTTCGCGTGGAAAGCCTCAGCCGCATAGTGAAGGACCTATATGCCACCTGTAAGGCCATCAAACCGTCGGTACCGGTATGGCAGAATTGGTTCAATGGAGAAGATCGCGCGGACATCAGCGATGTCAATTATGTCGATATGTCCTACCTGGAATTTGCCGACCCCTTTCGCGAATTGTTCTTAAACGGCGTATTCGATAAAGACGGCATCATTACCGGGAAAGTGATAGAAAATCCCAAAACAGCCTGGAAATGTCTTGCCCTGGGCGGCCGGTGTTATTCCTATTTTGCATCGGTGGGGAAAACGGGTTTGCCTGACAACGATACCGCCTTCGACAGGATCGTCCCAAGCGATTGGTTTGAAAAAAACCTGGCTCCTTTTTACGCCCGGGTCCGCGAAGTGCAGCCCATCCTGGAAAATAGTAAGCCGGTCACCAATATCGCCATCGTATACAATGAAAAGACGCGTTACCACTACGATCAATACAGCCGGGATGATTATATGAACCTGCTTCGCGGGCTCACCGAACCCCTCCTGGCCTCGGGGAATCCCGTTCGCTTCATTTCAAACGTGAATCTTGCCACTACTCCTTTAGCGCCCTATAAAGCCATTTTATTGCCTGAATGTTCAGGCTTCTCCGATGATCAACTGGCGGTGATCAAAAACTACGCAGAAAAAGGGGGCATCGTTCTCATAACCGGGGACGCCCTGTCCTATACCGAAGGGGGCAGCCCACTACCCGACTTTGCCCTTACGGGGATCATGGGCGTTTCAAGAAAAGAGAAAGCGCCGGAACTGAAAAAAACCGGTGGCTTCACCATTGACAGCATGGAAGAGGATTATACACGCCGGGTTATAGAAGACGGAAAAAAACTGGAAAAGAGCTATACCCCCAGCAAACAGTTTACACCGGTCGTCATAAAGTCCGGGCAAATGCTCAGCCAGATCAAAGCCCCGGGACAACAGCAACAGCCATTTGTCCATGTCAATTCCTGCGGCAAAGGATCCGTTTATTATATCGCATCCTCCGAAATGCCCGAAGTCACTGCTGCAGTCCTCAATTATGCAGGGGTCCTTTCTCCCGTAAAAAACGGCAACCTGCAGGCATTAGCGGTCCTGACCCGGAAGACAGATAAGAACGAATGGTGCCTGCACCTGTTGGACAAAGGGAATTACTCGTTGCGGATCGATAAAAAATATTGTCAGGCAACAAAAATATCGTCCACCTATCCGGCCGACATGAAAAACATCACAATAAAATTCACAAACGATTCAATCCTGATCGATGTAACCAGCGGAAACGATTATGCCGCCATTGTATTGCAGTAAAGATTAAAGTTTTATTATATTTGGTTTCGAAACCAGTCTTTACTTTCAATGCATTAATCTCAGACAAATGAAAAAAATCAAGCTTATTTTATTCATTTTTCTACCCATTGCTGTGAACACAAATGCCGGCTTCGGTGTCGGTACTCATATGACGGATGCTTCTACACTGCCTGATATAAGCGCAATGGACAAAACCTGTCGTTATCAAGGTGAGCGCCATATCGGTGAAAGATACGTTGGCGGCATTGTTTTCTACATATATGACAATGGGCACCATGGATTGATAGCTTCCATTGCGGACCAAAACGCCGGCATCCCATGGTACAATGGGCTAACCAGGTATGCCGGCACCGAATCCGATGGTCTTGGCGCCGGAGCGGCAAATACGAAGATCATCATATCAAAACTCAGGCATGATGATGAAAAAGGCAATTATGCGGCAAAAGCCTGCGCCGACTATTCAGTGAAAATAGGAAATACCGTATATACAGACTGGTATTTACCTTCCAAATTTGAACTCAGCTTACTCTATCAACAAAAGAAGATAGTTGGCGGTTTTGCCAATACGAACTATTGGAGTTCTACCGAGTACAAAATGAACAGCGTATGGATTCAGTATTTCGGCAATGGTCACCAACGCATCAGCAACTCCGAGTCGTACGCAAATGCCGTGCGGGCCATCAGGGCCTTTTAGTCATACGAAAAACCCATTCGGGCACTGATTTTCATAAAGTAACCTCTTAAGAAAGATAAACCGGAATTATTATGAAAAAAAATAAAAAGGCCCCGGGGAAAAAGACGATCAACCGCCGGGATTTTATCAAAAAGACTGCACTCGGAACTGCCGGGATTTTTATCCTGCCCAGGTTTGTTTTGGGGGGTAAAGGATATGCGNNTGCGGCGCCAAGCGATAAATTATACATTGCCGCCGTAGGCTGCGGCGGAGAAGGCGTAAACGATATCCGCCATTTTGCTACCGCTCCAAAAAAGAATGCCGAGATCGCTTTTTTATGTGATGTGGACGATAGGGAGGCCTCGGATCGACGGAAAGAATTTCCAAAGGCAAAATATTATAACGACTGGCGTGAAATGTTCGATAAAGAAGCTAAGCATTTCGACGCGGTCACTGTGGCGATACCCGATCACAACCATGCAGTTGTCGGCCTGGGAGCCATGCAGCTAAACAAGCATTTATACCTTCAAAAACCATTGACCCATGATATTTACGAGGCGCGTATCTTAACGGAGGCCGCTAAAAAGTATAAAGTGGTTACGCAGATGGGAGATCAGGGAGCGTCCTGTGATGGAATACGGACCATGCGTGAATGGTTCGAAGCCGGCGTGATCGGCGAAATAGAGAAGGTATATTGCTGGACAAACCGCCCCGTATGGCCCCAGGGTATACCCTGGCCTAAAACCAAACCACCGATCCCCAAAGGGCTTCACTGGGACCTGTTTTTGGGTACGGCACAGGAAACCAATTATATTGAAAATCTCACTCCTTTTAATTGGCGCGGTTGGTGGCCGTTTGGTACGGGCGCATTGGGTGATATGGGATGTCATATCATGGGACCTGCATTTAAATTATTGGAATTAGGCTACCCTACGGAAATTTCCGGTAGCGCCAGCACGGTTTACAGCGGTATTTTTAAAGAAGGGATCTATCCCGAGAGCGGGCCTGTCTCCAGCTCATTAAAATTTACCTTTAAACGGAAAACCGGCGAAGACTTCTACTTATACTGGATGGATGGGGGAATAACCCCTGAGCGCATTTCCGGACTGGACCCCGATATGGATTTAAACCAGGAACTCGGAGATTGGCCCAACGAAGATGACTTCGAAGGAGCCGCCATATTCATCGGCTCCAAAGGAAAAATCTCCTGCGGTTGGGGAGGCAATAATCCCCGGATTTTTCCGCTGTCGCTGCGTAAAGAGGTCAATGTTCCCGAAAAATACCCCCGTATCTATGGAGGGATGGATGGTCATTGGTGGCAATGGATCGATGCCAGCATAGCCGGGTATGGCAACCTGGAAGTCGACTCCCCTTTTATCGGGTATGCAGGGCCGCTTACAGAGACGGTATTGCTCGGGAACCTGTTGTTAAGGAGCTTCAATATCCGTGAGAAGATAAAGAAGGTCAGTGACAATATGGATGAATATAAATTCAGCGGAAGATATATAGCGCTTAAATGGGATGGCGATAATATGAATGTGACAAATTATGAACCCGCCAATCAATTCATTAAGCGGGAATATAGAAAAGGATGGGGAGAACTAAAATTATAAAAGGAAATGACGGGGACCGGTCTGGCTTATTAGTGATCGTTCACTTTCAGAGCCATCCGATAATCAGGGGAACCAAGGCCTGAGGAAAGTCCATTTTGTCCGTGAATTAATTTTCAAAAGCTTCCTTATCAATCAGGCAGATAACGTTTGGATGGAGCCACAGAAAGGAAGCTGGCAGGCGGGTCGTCAATTTTCCTGATAAGAACGCTTTGGCCATGCTTTTTTTCTTAGAGCCGTTAATAATGAGTAAAATCNNAAATGTCGGCCATTCCCAGCGTTAGTCCGAATTTGGGTTTCCCGTTCATAGTGCCGACCATTGCGTGTGTCAGGGAAGTTTCGGAGAGGGTGGCTACGTGTGTATTTGGGTGTAGAAAATCAGCAGGTTCATTAAAAGCAAGATGTCCGTTCATCCCCAGTCCCAGCAGGCATAAATCGATAGGTCCGCGTTTTCGGAGTTCATGCTGTATTCTGCTGCATTCAGCATGTGGCCGGGCAGTATCGGTTTTAAAAGCAATATACCGGGAATCATCCACTTTCATGGGCCTTATCAGGCGGCCCTGGAGATAGGATTCACAACTCCCGGGATCATCCATTTCGATACCGCCCCATTCATCCAGTTTAATGATGTTGATATCGGAAAACAGTTCAGGTGCGGAGGCATAAGCCTTTCGCATTAATTCATAAGTTCTGTCCGGGGTCCCGCCAGTTGCTGCGCAGAAAAGCATTTTTTTATTGCTTTCGATCTTTTCAATGATAATTTTTGCAGCTTGCAGACTCAACGCTTCATGGGAGTCCAGGACTCGTATATCCATTCTTTTAATCTTAATCCAACGTTATAATTTCAATTCGACCCAAACCCAAGGCTATCATAATCCGGCACCACGGCGGCAGCAAACCGTCTTCACCATTCC
>PLXD01000067.1 GCA_003151295.1 Chitinophagaceae bacterium
CATGGAATTGTCACACTTCGGAGCGAAGGTGATCTACCCGCCCACTATTCAGCCGGTCATGAGCAAAGGCATCCCTGTCTGGATAAAGAACACGTTTGCCCCCGGAGACCCCGGCACCGTCATCGAAAACACATCCTCCCGGGACAACAGCAGCATACGCGGCATCTCCAGCATCGGAAAGATCGCCCTGCTGAGCCTGGAAGGAAGCGGTATGGTCGGCATCCCGGGCTTCTCCAAAAGGCTGTTCGAAGCCCTGTCCAATGAGAAGATCAATGTCATCCTGATCACGCAAGGCTCTTCGGAACATTCCATCTGTGTAGGCATCGATGAAGCAAACGTTTCCCTTGCCAAGGAATCCGTCGACCGGGCCTTCAGCCACGAAATAGAGACCGGCAAAACGGAACCCCTGATCATTGAAAAAGACCTGGCGATCATCGCCCTGGTCGGCGATCATATGAAGAGCCATCCCGGCATCAGCGGACAACTATTCGGCGCCCTGGGAAGGAACGGCGTGAACGTGAGGGCCATCGCACAAGGGTCTTCCGAAAGGAATATCTCCGCCGTCGTAGCGGGCGACGACGTGAAAAAAGCATTAAATATCTTACATGAAGAATTCTTCGAAACAACCTATAAACAATTGAACCTGGTAATAACGGGCACTGGCAATGTGGGCAGCCGCCTGATCGAACAACTGAAGCAGCAACAGCAATACCTCCAGACGCATCTTCGTTTGCAGGTCAACGTTGTTGGGATTGCCAACAGCAAGAAGATGCTCTTCCGTGAAGAAGGGATCGACCTCCACAACTGGAAGGAGCTCCTGCAGAATGGGCACGACATGGACCTCGAAGAATGGGTGAGCATTACCCGCTCGGTCAACCTGCGCAACACGGTATTTGCAGATGTGACTGCCAATCAGCAGGTAGCCTCGTTATACGACCGCTTATTGCCGAAAAGCATTTCAGTAGTGGCCTGCAATAAGGTGGCCTGCTCTTCCCCCTATCACTATTACAAGAAACTCAAAGACCAGGCAAGGGAATACAATGCGCTCTTCCTTTTCGAAACGAATGTAGGAGCCGGCCTTCCCGTGATCGGGACCCTGAATGACCTGTTGCATAGCGGGGACAAAGTGAGCAGGATCGAAGCCGTTCTTAGCGGAACCCTTAATTTCGTATTCAATAATTACAACGGCGAAAAGAAATTCGCGGACGTGGTCCGGCAAGCCCAGGAAGAAGGTTATACCGAACCCGATCCGAGGCTCGACCTCAGCGGAACCGATGTCATGCGCAAGATCATGATCCTGGCCAGGGAAGCCGGTGAAAAAATGGAAATGGAAGACATCGGCAATACCAGCTTCATGCCGGCGTCCTGCATGACCGGCAGCGTAGAAGATTTTTATGCGGCCATGGCCAAGGAAGAAGCCCATTTTAAAAAGCTATACCAGGGCGCCGTAGCGGTGGGAAAGAAACTGAAATTCGTCGCCAAATACGAAAACGGAAAAGCCGCAGTAGGATTACAGCATATAGGCCCGCAGCACGATTTCTATCACCTCTACGGGAAAGACAATGTGGTCCTTTTCTATACCAACCGCTATTCGGAACAGCCCCTCGTCATTAAAGGCGCCGGCGCCGGCGCCGAAGTGACCGCTTCGGGTGTCTTTGCCGATATCATCAGGGCGGGAAGGGTATAACATGTAAAATGAGAAAATCAAAAAAGAGTACCCTCTCTCTCCCGGTCCGATCTCGCTAAATCGAGTTGAAAACTGTGAAAGAAAAGACATGAATGAAAAGACATGAAAGAAAAATTATGAAAGAAATAACCATACAAGCCCCGGCGACAGTCGCCAACCTCGTCTGCGGATTCGACGTCCTCGGCATGGCGCTGGAACAACCTTTTGATATTATGCGGGTGCGCCTGCTCGACAAGCCGGAAGTGGTCATCACCAGCTTGGATGGATTTCCGCTTCCCTCCGATCCCGCCCTCAACACAGCTGGCGCNNCGCGCGCCCCTGCTGGCCATGCAGGAAGAACTGGATTACCCCGTAGGATTCGAAGTGATCATCAGCAAACAGATCAAACCAGGAAGCGGGATCGGATCCAGTGCAGCAAGCGCGGCAGGCGCCGTGGTGGCCGCCAATCATCTGCTGGGAAATATCTTCTCCAAAGAAGACCAGGTGAGATTCGCCCTCTTTGGGGAGAAAGTCGCCTCAGGGGTCAAACATGCAGACAATATCGCTCCCTGCATTTATGGCGGCATCACCCTGATCCGTTCCATCTTCCCGCTCGATATCGTTTCCATACCGGCCCCGCCTCTGCATGTGACGGTGGTGCATCCCCAGATAGAAGTGCGTACCTCGGATGCCCGGCAAATACTCCGGAAAGAAGTGCTGCTGAAAGATGCCATCCGCCAATGGGGTAATATCGGCGGACTGGTGGCCGGTTTAATAAAAAATGACTACGACCTGATCGGCCGGTCCCTGGAAGACGTGATCATCGAGCCTGTCCGTAGTATGCTGATCCCCGGTTTCGATGAGGTCAAACAGCAATGCAGGGAAGCAGGC